>JBIPMR010000823.1:0-2698 GCA_044369025.1 Luteolibacter sp. | reverse complement strand
TGAGATCGACCTGGTGATCGCCCCGCTGGTGCAGGAAACCGAGGCCGAAGCCGAAGTCGCCGAAGCCGTCGGCATCAAGCTCGCCATCGTCGGCAAACCGAACGCCGGCAAGTCCTCGCTGGTCAACGCGATCCTCAAAGACGAGCGCACCATTGTTTCCGAAATCGCCGGTACCACCCGCGACGCCGTCGATCTGCCCTACAGTTTCGCCGGAGAGAATTTCACCCTGATCGACACCGCCGGCCTCCGCCCGCGGGCGAAGCGCGACAACTCCGTCGAGGTGTTCTCCGCGATGCGCACCGAAAAGGCCGTTCGCCGCTCGGACTTGTGCGTGCTCGTCATCGACCTCGCCTCCGGCATCACCTCGATGGACCGGAAAATCGCCCAGCTCATCATGGAGGAGAAAAAACCCTGCCTGATCGTGTTGAACAAATTCGACCTCTTCCACCCCGGCGCGAACCGCACCGCGCGCCTGGAAGAAGCCACCGACCACGTGCGCAAGGAATTGTTTTTCCTCCACTACGCCCCGTTCGTCGCCTGCTCGGCAAAAACCGGCGGCTCCGTCGATCACGTGCTCAAAGAGGCGCTGAAAATCAAAAAATCCGCGCAAAGCATCCCCGGCACCGGCCAACTCAACCGCATCCTGCAAGGTGCCTTCGAGGCCACCCCGCCGCCCATCGACAACAAGCTGCGCAAGCGCCTCAAGCTCTACTACGCCACCGCCGCCGTGGAGGAAAAATACAGCGTCATCCCGGTGCCCACCATCGTGCTTTTCGTCAACGACAAGCGCCTGATGGCCCAGAGCTACGAATCCTACATCGTCAACAAATACCGCGCCGCCCACCCCGCCCCCGGCATCCCGGTCGTTCTATCCGTGCGTTCGCGTTCGCGAAAAGACTGGGAGCCAAGGCAGAAGCCGCAGGGGCATTGAGGATTGTCGCTCGCCATCTTCCACCCGCTCTGCCGTCGCTTTCTGCTCTTCGTCCCAATGGGGCGGATCGTCAAAGCCCGGCACGCAGTGCCAGGCCGGGATTCCTTGGAATCCGCGCGTCCTGCAGGGACGCCTCACGCGGGAGAGATGCCAATCGCCCGGCATACGCGCCTTTGTCGCACATCCGCAGGAAGATGGCGTCGTGGGGCGCTCCGGGATTGGTGCCGGTGAGGTAGGGCATGAGGTTCACGCCATCGAGCGGGCGGCCGGGTTCCAGCGGCGCCTTGGCAAGCGCGGTGATCGTCGCGAAGATGTCGAGCGAGATGACGGGGTTTTGATAGACCAGGCCCTTGGGGATGTGGCCGGGCCACTGCGCGGCGAAGGGCACGCGGATGCCGCCCTCCACGGGCTGCCTTTGCCCGCCCGCAGCGGGCCGTTGTCGGAGCCGTTGTCGGCCGGGCCGCCGTTGTCGGAGAGGAAAACCACCAGGGTGTTTTCCTCAAGGCCGAGTTCGCGGAATTTGCTGAGGACTTTTCCGGCGCCGTCGTCCACGGCGCTCACCATGGCGGCGTAAGTGCGGCGTTTCTCGTTTTTGATGGCGGGAAATCTGGCGAGATATTTTTCGCTGGCCTGGAGCGGCGAGTGCGGCGCGTTGTAGGCGAGATAGAGGAAGAAGGGTGCGGCTTGGTTCCGCCCGATGAAGCGCACCGCCTCATCCGAGAATTCGTCGGTTAGATACCGGGTGGTCTTGACCGGTGTTTGGTCGCGCATGATCCAGAGCCGGTAGCTGCCGCCCTCGTTTTTCGCCTGATTGGTATTCTCGAGCGTGAGTTCTTCGGGGAAATAGCGGTGGCCGCCGCCGAGATGGCCGAAAAACTCGCTGAACCCGCGCTTGAGCGGGTGGAACTGCGGGTGCGCGCCCAAGTGCCATTTGCCGATGATGCCGGATGTGGGGTCGGGATGTCTTGGCAACCGTTGAAGCCCACGTCGGCGTAGCCCTGGTCATCGGTCATGATGACGATGAGGTTGGGCGGGCGGTCCGCAGCAGCGGCTTGAAGGCCCCCGAGGAGGATGAGCAGGAGGCTGAGGAGTGGTGCGGGTTTCATGGCATGGGTGGAATGGGCTAGAGGGAGGTGCCTTGATTGAGGGCGTGGACGATTTCGCCGGTCGCGGATTGGAATTGATAGGAACGGCGCAGCGTTTCGCCGAGGAAATTCTTGGCGGTGGCGACGGCTTGGGGAAGCGGCTGGCCGAGGGCGAGGGCCGCCGCGATGGCGGCGGACAAGGTGCAGCCGGTGCCGTGGGAGCCGGGGACGGCGATGCGATCGGCGGTGAAGCGGTGGACATTTCCATGTTCGACTAACAAATCGATGCAGTGCGGGCCGTCGAGGTGGCCACCTTTGAGCAGGACCGCGGTGCCGAACCTTTCGGCAAGCGCGCGGGCGGCGGGCCGCAGCGCGTTTTCGTCCGGAATGCGGGCGCCTAACAAGGCTTCGGCTTCGGGGAGGTTCGGGGTGATGATCGTGGCGAGCGGCAGCAGCAGGGTTTTGTAGAATTCGAGCGCCTCCGGCTCTAACAATGAATCGCCGGTGGAGGCGATCATCACCGGATCGACGACGAGCCGGGCCTGGCGGTTTTCACCGAGGATGGCGGCGACGGCGCGGACGTGGGCGGCGGAAAAAAGCATGCCGGTCTTCACCGCGGCGACGGGGAAACTGGTGAGCAGCAGGGCGATTTGGTCGGCGACGATTTCCACCGGCACCGGGT
>JBIPMR010000112.1:0-8328 GCA_044369025.1 Luteolibacter sp. | reverse complement strand
GACGGACTCTTCGTTGGAGGCGGCGGGCAGTGCGCCGTAGATCAGCTTCGCGAACGCGCGGGTGGCCGGCCCCATGTTGGCCATTGCCTGATGCCAGCGCCCGAGCACGTGCCAGCCATAGTCGTTCTTCGGATCGAGCTTCACCGCGCGATCCGCCGAAATCCGGATTTGCCGCGAGGCGGCGACCTTCTCCTTGTTGCCGAGAAGTGGTGTTAGCTTTCCCCAACAGATCGCGACGCTCAGGTGCGGGTCGCATTGGTCGGGCGCCAGCGCGACGGCGCGTTCGGCATAGCGCAGCGCGGTGCGGCCGGACTTGATTTTTTCGGCATCGGTCGTGAGGCCGCCCATGCGCAGGACATACTGCCGCGCGATTTTCACCAGCAGCTCCGGGTCGTCGGGTGTGAGTTTTTCCGCCGGCAGATAGAACGTGAGCGCCTGCTCGGTTTCGGATTTGCGGTCATGCGCATCGCCCTGGGCCACGAGCGTGGCGAAGTCCGCCATGGCGGTAACCGGAATCAGGGCCGCGAGCATCGAAACAAGGAGAAGCAATTTCATGATTGAGGGCATCTTAAGCAGGAAAACCCGGCGCGCCAGTGGCGGGTTGGATCTTTTGCGAGGGCTTATTTCGCCAATTCGGCGGCGGTCGCCGTCAGCGATTCCAGCAACAGCTTTTTCAACGTCTCCCACCGCCAGGGCCGGCCTTCGAGGAAAAAGGTTTGTGAGATCGAGACCCGCAACTGGGCGTAGGACTCCGCGGGGAACGCGGTCGTCAGACTCCGGCCGAGCGGCGAAGAGGCCACCCCGCCCACTTGCCGCACATCGAGGTTCGCGGCGACCAACCGTTGCCGCCATGCCGCCGCGAATTTCTCCGCCAGCACCGCGCCTTCGGGCGTCTCCATCAAAACCAGGCCGTCCGTCGTGGGATCGGTGTGAAGCATCACATGCAACAGCGCATCGTGACGCCGCAGATCCTCGGCGATCCGCTGGTTGAGCGCGGCGCGGAACGGCCGCTCGTGGCGGTCCGCCAACTTCACCCGCGTCGCTTCGGGCAGGGTCAGCGAAAACCGACTCCAGCGCTCGTCGCCGTCTTTTTCGAAATCGATCAGAAGCCGCGTCACGTCGCCGTGCACCAGCGGCGTGCGGAATTTCATGGCAAATCCCTGTCCGAGATTCAAAACCCCCGGCTCCCAGCCCTCCGGCGAGGTGAGCACGTCCTCATGGCCGCGGAAAATCTCCCGGTAGGCCTCGGGGACAGCGCAGGTCGCATTCTCACAACTGAAAAGAAATGCGGTGGTCATCTTGAAATTCGATTCATCTAAAGAGGTTGCCCGCATTCCACCGCCTGTGCAACCTCTTCGTTGAATCGCTCACGAGAGCGGGGCTCCCGCATTTCATCACGGCGGAAAGTTTTTTCTCGTCCTGCCGCCTCGCTCTCCCCCACCCTCCGCCCGCAATGCTCAAGGCCGGAATCGTAGGACTACCCAACGTCGGGAAATCGACACTCTTCAATGCTGTCACCCGCACCCGCAAGGCGGAGGCGGCGAACTATCCCTTCTGCACCATCGACCCGAATGTCGGGATCGTCAGCGTGCCGGACCCGCGGCTGGCCGTGCTTTCGAAGATTTCCGGATCCCACAAGCTGGTGCCGACGGCGATCGAATTCGTCGATATCGCCGGGCTGGTCAAAGGCGCTTCCGAAGGCGCGGGCCTCGGCAACCAATTCCTCGCCAACATCCGCGAAACCGACGCGATCGTCCAAGTGGTGCGCTGTTTTGAAAACGACGACATCATCCACGAACTCGGCACCGTCGATCCGATCCGCGACATTGAAATCATCAACTCCGAGCTGATCCTCGCCGACATGGCGTCACTCGAAAAACGCCGCCACTCCCGCGAGAAAAAAGCCAAAAGCGGCGACAAGGAGTCGAAGAAGGAAGTCGAGCTGATCGACATCATCATGCCGCATCTCGACCAGGGGAAACCGGCCCTGACCATCGATTTCAGCGAGGATGACAAGGCGATCGTGAAGGAGTTTTTCCTGCTTTCCTCCAAAAAAACCATCTACGCCTGCAACGTCGCCGAAGACGAGCTGGCGGGAGCGATTGACAATCCCGACTCGCATCCGCAAGTCGCGCGCGTCCGCCAATTCGCCGCCGAGCACACCGGCTCGGAAGCGGTGGTGATTTCCGCCCGCATCGAGGAAGAGTTGAGCGACATGCCCGTCGAGGAAGCGAACGAATTCCTCGCCGAGATGGGCGTGACCGATTCCGGGGTTTCGGCGTTGATCCGCGGCGTCTATCATCTTCTCGGCCTTCGCACTTACCTCACCACCGGCGTTCAGGAAACCCGCGCATGGACGATCATCGCCGGCGACAAAGCCCCCGCCGCCGCCGGAGTGATCCACTCGGATTTCGAGCGCGGTTTCATCGCCGCCGAGGTGGTTCACTACGACGACTTGGTCACGCTCGGTTCGAAGCACGCCGCCAAAGAAGTCGGCAAACTCCGCATCGAAGGCAAGGAATACATCGTCAAGGATGGCGACGTGATCGAATTCCGCTTCAACGTCAGCAAATAAGCCGCCACCTCCCGATCAACGCCGAACCCATCTTCTGGATTTGGGTGGGATGGGGAATCGGATCCTGCGCGATCGCGAGGAATTCGAAAAAGCGCTGGAGTGGTTCAAGGAGCCTCTCAAGAAGTGAGCGGAAAAATCACCCCGGATAGTCGCCGGAAATGTAACACTGGAGCTGTTGGATGGTGTGGCGTTGGAACTGCATCACCCAACTCACCAAATCACCAATGCTGACAAGGCCGACCAGCGTCCCGTCATCGACGACGGGCAAGTGCCGGATCCGGTGGGCGGTCATCAACTGCATGCACCTTTCAATGCAGTCGCGGCTCTGCACGGTGATGGCCGGGCGGGAAAGGATTTCGCCGACGAGGGTGTCGCGGGAAGTGCGGCCCTGGAGCACCACTTTGCGGCTGTAATCGCGCTCGGATAGAACGCCGATCACCTTGCCGTTTTCGACGGCGACGAGCGCCCCGATGTTTTTCTCACCCATCAGGTGGATCGCTTCATAGACCGAGTCGCCGGGGCTGGTGGTCCAAATCGCGCCGCTCTTGTTATGCAGGATGTCGTAAACTGTTCCGTGTATTTCCATAATTTGCCTCCTTCTGAAGTTCGATGACATTGCGCGTCTGCAAATGAGGCGTCAAGAAAGGAGGCGGAAAAATGCGGGCGGCACGGTTTGCATTCTTGTGGCTTGCCCGATGGGGCGCGGCCATGGCTTGATGGGCGGCGTGAAGGCTTATCTCGACTTGATGCGTGAGGTGTTGGAGAACGGCGAAGAGCGCTCCGACCGGACTGGGACAGGGACCATCTCGGTTTTCGGGCGACAGGCGCGTTACGATTTGCGCGAGGGTTTTCCCTGTGTGACGACCAAGAAGCTGCACCTGCGCTCGATCATTCATGAGTTGCTGTGGTTTCTGCGCGGCGAGACGAACACCCGTTATTTGAAGGAAAACGGCGTCACCATCTGGGACGAGTGGGAAGACGCCGAGGGCGAGCTCGGTCCAATTTACGGCAACCAATGGCGGGCCTGGCCGACGCCGGAAGGGCGGACGGTGGATCAAATCCGACTATTGATCGACGGGCTGAAGGGCAACCCGCATTCGCGCCGGCACATCGTTTCCGCGTGGAATGTGGGGCAGATCCACCAAATGGCGCTGCCGCCATGTCACCTGTTATTTCAATTTTACGTGCATGAGCCCATCGCCGGCGGCCGCCCCGGGCTATCCTGCCAACTTTACCAACGCAGCGCGGATTTGTTTCTCGGCGTGCCATTCAACATCGCTTCCTACGCCCTGCTGACGCAGATGGTGGCGCATGTCTGCGACTACGAAGCCCGGGATTTCGTCCACACCTTCGGCGACCTGCACCTGTATTCGAACCACCTTGAGCAAACGAACCTGCAACTGGAGCGTGAGCCGCTGCCGTTGCCGAAGCTGTGGCTGAATCCGGAGGTGAAGGACATCGACGCCTTCACTTTCGATGACATCCGTCTGGAAAACTACCAGGCCCACCCGCACATCAAGGCTCCGGTCGCGATTTGAACGCATGAGCCTTCACCTAACGGCGGTTGTCGCCATGACCGAAGAGCGGGTGATCGGCCGCGATGGCACACTGCCGTGGCATTTGCCGGAAGACCTCGCGTTTTTCAAAAAAACCACCTCCGGCCACCCGATCGTGATGGGACGGAAAACCTACGAATCGATCGGCCGACCCTTGCCCAAACGCCGCAACATCGTGCTCACCCGCGATCAAGGCTGGTCGGCTCCCGGCGTGGAAGTCATTCACGGCGTGGAGGATTTGGAAAATCTGCCAGAACTGGACGGGCGCGTCTTCATCATCGGCGGTGCGGAAATTTACGCGGTGTTCATGGGGCGACTGGACGATTTGCTGGTCAGCCATGTTTCCGGAGACTACCCGGGCGACACTTGGTTTCCGGAGTTTGAGGACGAATTCAACCTAACCGAAGTTTTGGAGACCCACGCCACCTTCGAGGTGCGCAGGCATTTCAGGAGCGAGATGGGCTGAGTCCCCGGCGGGGCCGGCGGTCCGAGTTTCGGCTTGCAACTCAAGACGCGTAGCACTACAGATCCTTCGCACAGCTTCTGACGAAAGAAAGGAGTGGGTCTCGTACCCACTCTTTTGCGTCTCCAGACATCAGCAGCGATCGCAGACACCGCCCGCCATGACCAACGATATCGTCGCCCTCATCGAGTATTACGAAAAAGAAAAAGGCATCGACCGTGACAAGGTCGTTGCCGCGCTCGAGTTCGCCTTCATTTCCGCCTATCGTAAAATGGTTCCCGGTGCCGATGCCATCGAAACCCTGCGCGCCGAAGTGAATACCAAAAAGGGTGAAACCCGGATTTTCGCCTCTCTAACGGTCGTCGCGGACGAGGATTACTCCGACAAGTTCAACCAAGTCCCGCTCTCCACCGCCGTTAAGAAAAACCCGGAAGCGCAAGCCGGGGACATTCAGGAATTCAACGTCACGCCCAAGGATTTCGGCCGCATCGCGGTGCAGACCGCCAAGCAGACGATGATGCAGCGCCTCCGCCAGGCGGAGAAGGAAATGATTTACGAAGAGTTCAAGGACCGCGCCGGCGATGTCGTCTCCGGGACTGTCCGCCGCTTCGAGCGCAACGATGTGATGATCGACCTCGGGAAATTCGAAGGCATCATGCCTAACCGCGAACGCGTGCAAGGCGAGGATTACAACATCGGCGACCGCATTCGTGCCTACGTGCTCGCGGTGGAAAACGAAGGCCGCGGCCCGGAAATCATCCTTTCCCGCAGCCACCCGAATTTCGTCCGCCGCCTGTTCGAGGCCGAAGTGAATGAAATTTCCGACCACACCGTGGAAATTCGAGCCATCGCCCGCGAAGCCGGCTTCCGCACCAAAGTCGCCGTCTGGAGCACCGATCCCAAAGTCGATCCCGTCGGCGCCTGCGTCGGCATGCGCGGCGCCCGCGTGAAAAACATCGTCCGCGAACTCAACAACGAGAAGGTCGATATCATCCGCTGGAGCGAAGATCCCGCCGAGCTCGTCCGCGAGGCCCTCAAGCCCGCCGAACTCCGCTCGGTCACCGTCGATCCGGAAAGCCGCACCGTCCACGTCACCGTCGATGAAATCGACCTCAGCAAGGCCATCGGCCGCAAGGGCCAGAACGCCCGCCTCTCCTCACGCCTGATGGGCTGGGACGTGCAGGTCCGCCGCGACGAATCCAAAGAAGAACAATTCAAGGAAAAGATCGGCGGCGCCGCCCACACCCTCGGCGAGCAACTCGGCATCACCGACGAACACGCCGGCAAACTCACCCTCGCCGGCGGCTTCAATCCTGAGCTTGTGATCGACATGCCGGCCGACTACATTGCTGGCGCGCTTGAAATCACCGAAGAAGCGGCCGAAGCGATCCTGGCTCGCGCCCACGACATCGTGAATGGCACCAGCGCCACGGTTCCCAACGACTGACATTTCCCACTCTCATTCTCCCTCCATCGATTCCCCGAACTCTGCAGACAAGCCGGATGCCCGAAAATAGCGACAGCTCTCCCAAAAAAAGCAAGGTCCTCGACCTTCTCGACACGACCCAAAAACCTTCCCGGCGCGAGCGCCAGCGGAAGGATGCGGAAGTGATCCCTCCTGCACCGAGCGCATTGGATGAGAAAAAAGCCAACGCCCTCGATCTTTTTGCCGATGACAAAAAGCCGAAAGTGCGCAAAACCGCGCGCACCGGCAAATCCGTGCTCGGGACGATTTCCAAGATTCTCGATCAAGAGGACGCCGACCTCGTGAAGGCCGCCGCGCCACTTCATCCCCCCGTCGAAGCGACCCAACCGGACGCCATCGTCGAGGAACCTCGGGAAGAGGAAATTCCCGATGATCCGAAGCTCATCATCATCAAACCCCCGATCCTGATTCCTGATCTGGCCGCCCGCCTCGGGCTGAAGCCGTTCAACATCATGGCGGATCTGATCAAAATCGGCGTCTTCCCGGCTCCCAATCAACCGCTCGAGCCGGAGATCGCCGCCAAGGTTTGCGAAATCCACGGCTTCATCTTCGAACGTGAAAAGCGCGACAAGGACAAGGGAATCCACAAGGTGGAAGTCGTCATCAAGGAACCCGAGGCCCCCGTCAAGGAGCCCGAGGATCTCCTCAAGAACCGCCCGCCGATCATCACGATCATGGGCCACGTCGACCACGGCAAAACCTCACTGCTGGATTTCCTCCGCAAGACCAAGATCACCGCGGGCGAAGCCGGTGGCATCACCCAGCACATCGGTGCCTATCAGGTGATCCACAACGGTCAGGAAATCACCTTCCTCGACACTCCCGGCCACTCGATTTTCTCCGACATGCGCGCCCGTGGTGCCGACATCACCGACATCGTCGTGCTGGTGGTCGCCGCCAACGACGGCATCATGCCGCAAACGATCGAAGCGATCAAACACGCGAAAAAGGCCAAAAAAACCATCATCGTCGCCATCAACAAATGCGACCTCCCGTCCGCCAATGTGGATCGCGTGAAGTCGCAGCTCGCCGAACACGGCCTTCAAACCACCGACTTCGGGGGTGACACCGAGTTCGCTGAAGTATCCGCGCTGACCGGACAAGGCATGGACGATTTGTTGGATCTCATGGCCCTCCAGGCGGAGGTTCTCGAGCTCAAGGCCAATCCCAAGTCCACCGCACGCGCCGCCGTCATCGAAGCCCGTGTGGTTCCCGGTCGCGGCACCACTGCGATTGTCATCGTCGAGTCCGGCACGCTCAAGGTCGGCACCCCGTTCATTTGTGGTCCGTTCGCAGGCAAAGTCCGCTCCTTGATCAACGATCGCGGAGTCGCCGTCAAATCCGCGCACCCCGGCATGCCGGTGGAAGTGATCGGCTTCGAGGAGCTTCCCAACGTCGGCGACCATCTCACCGAGATGAAAACCGAGCGCGAGGCCAAGGCCCTCGCCTCCGAGCGCCAGGAAGCCCAGCGCCTCATCCGCCTCAAACCCCAGCACCGCAACCGCATGGAGGACCTCTATTCGATGGTCCGCGACGGTGGCGGCAAGGCCCAGCTCAAGCTCATCCTCAAATGCGATGTGCAAGGTTCCGTCGAGGCGATCAAAAAGGCCGTGCTCGCCATCCATTCCGAGAAGGTCGAATCCTCGTTCATCACCGCATCCGCCGGCCCGATCACCGAGTCCGACATTTCCTACGCGGCTTCCACCGACGCGATCATCCTTGGATTCAACGTCAAGGTCGAAGCCAAGGCCGTCAAATCCGCCAAGGCCGCCGGCGTCGAAGTCAAACTCTACTCGGTCGTTTACGAACTCATCGACCAAGTGCGCGAAGCGATGCTCGGTCTGCTCGAACCCCTCACCCGCGAGACCGTCATCGGCCATGCGGAAGTCCGCCAGATCTTCAAACTCAATCGCGGCCGCGTCGCCGGATCGTTTGTCACCGACGGCCGCATTCACCGCAAGGCCCACGCCCGCGTCATCCGCGGCGGCATCCCGGTGTTCGACGGCCGCATGTCCACGCTCCGCCGCTTCAAAGATGAAGTCGAGGAGGTCCGCACCAACTTCGAATGCGGCATCCGCCTCGGCGAATTCAACGAATACGAAGAAGGCGACGTCATCGAGTGCTACAAACTCGACAAGGTCCCGCAAACGCTGTGAGGTAAATGCTGAAACTCTGAAATGCTGAGAAGCTGAAATTCAGAGTCCCTCGGCGTTGATTCTTATTTCAGCATTTCAGTTTTCAGCATTTC
>JBIPMR010000821.1:0-2702 GCA_044369025.1 Luteolibacter sp. | reverse complement strand
ACAGACCCTCCATATGCTGACGCCGTCAATTACCACGAATTGAGTGAGTTTTTCAACGCTTGGTATTCACCACTCATTGGAAGCGAATTCCCTGATTGGGCAACAACATCAAGGAGCTCACTTGCTGTGACGGGTCAGGAAGAATCCTTCCGCAAGAGCATGGTCGACTGTTACCGGAACCTCGCCGCACACATGCCCGAAGACGGAATGCAGTGTGTCATGTTCACCCATCAGGACGCCGCCGTATGGGCGGATCTCGCGTTAATTCTCTGGGCCTCTGGCCTTCGTGTCACCGCCGCGTGGTGTATTGCCACCGAAATGGAAACTTCCATCAAAGTCGGCAACTACGTCCAAGGCACCGTCCTCCTCATCCTGCGCAAGCATATTGGAGACGACACCGCCTTCCTCGATGAAGTCTATCCCGAGGTGGAAGCCGAGGTGAAGCGGCAGCTCGATTCCATGCACGAGCTGGACGATCCCCATGCCGACGCCCCGGACTTCACCGACACCGATTACCAACTCGCCGCCTACGCCGCCGCCCTGCGCGTGCTCACCCGCTACCGCTCCATCGAGGACATCGACGTCGCCCGCGAACTCGCCCGCCCCAAAGCCGCCAAAGGCAAACGCGCCGAGCGATCCCCGCTGGAAGCCGCCATCGCCGAAGCCGTCAAAATCGCCTGCGATCACCTCGTTCCCCCCGGCATCGACCGCCCGCTCTGGAAAGCCCTCGGCCCCGCCGAGCGATTCTACCTCAAAGGCCTCGATCTCGAAAGCCGCGGCGAATTCCGCTCCGGAGCCTACCAGGAACTCGCCCGCGGCTTCGGCGTCCGCGATTACACCGCCCTGCTTGGCAACGACAAAGCCAACGAAGTCCGCCTCATGACCGCCACCGAGTTCGGCAAAAAACTCCTCCGCGCCGGCGAAGACGCCTTCTCCGAAAGCCTCCTGCGCCACACCCTCTTCGCCATCCGCGAAGTCGCCAAGTCCGACCAAGGAGCCGAACCCGGCCGCGCCTGGCTCAAAGCCGAAGTCAAAGACTACTGGTCCCACCGCAAAACCCTCATCGCCCTCCTCCAATACCTCTCCCGCTTCCAACACAGCCTCCCCACCTGGCAAGCCGACTCCAAAGCCGCCGCCCTCCTGGCAGGGGCGCTGGAGAATGACCACTGAGCCTCTCAGCTTTTCCAGCAGAAACTAGCAAAGTATGACGCCACCCCGGAACGATTTGCCAATCAGGATTATCGATGATGTTCAAGATACGGCTGCTCTTTTGGAGGTCGCATCTAAGGTTGGTAATCCGATTTTTCTCTCTGACGGAAACCTCGGACCCGGGAGAATCATCATTGACGCAGTCCCATGCGTGATACAAATTCGTCTCACCATGAAATCGGCAACGATCCGCGACCTCCGCAATTCCTTCCCCACCGTGGCCCGGTGGATCGAGGAGGGGGAATGCGTGGAAATCACCCGCTCGGGCAAGCCGTTCGCCCGCTTGGAGCCGATCGAGCCGGAAACCTCGACGCCCTTGGCCATGCCGGATTTCCTCGCCCGCATGCGCAAACATTTCCCCGATGAGAAGCCCGGCACGGGACTTTCCAGCGTGGTGGACTACGACCGCGGCGACCGATGAATGCCTACGCCGACACCGGGTTTGTGGTGACCCTCTACAAGGAAGAAGCCACCAGCGCCCGGGCCGCTGCGCTGATGGCCAGGCAGACGGCGTCGGTCCGCTTGTCGCAGCTTGGCGAGCTTGAATTCCGCAACGCGCTTCATCTGGCAGTGTTCCGGGGCGAGATCAGCGCGGGCGATGCAGCACTCAAGAAGCGCCTGTTTCTTGAAGACTTGGCGAATGGGATTTTCACCATCACGCCGGTCCCCGCTTCCGAGCTTTTCGCGAAATCCTGCGAACTCGCAGACCGCCACAGCACCCGCCTCGGCACCCGCAGCCTCGATCTGATGCACGTGGCCGCGGCGCTGTTACTGAAGGCTGAGACGTTTCTCAGCTTCGACGAGCGCCAGCGCAAGGCGGCGAAGGCAGAAGGACTGAAGGTCAAACCCTGAGGTGGGAAACAAGCATTTTCCCACTTGAGCTTTTTCCCGCCCGTGACAGGATGTCGTCATGGCAAAGGCATTCACCATCCGCCCCGACTCGAAGGGGCGCATTGCCCTGGGTAGGCTGGCCCGCGGCGTGAGTAGCTTCCAAGCCACTCTGGACGCGGATGGGCGCATCATTCTGGAACCCTACGCGGAGATCCCCGCCCGGGAAAAATGGCTGTTTGAGAACCCGTCCGCCCTGACCGCCGTGCGCGAAGGTTTGGAACAATCCGCCCAAGGCAAGGTCCGCACGCGTGGCAGCTTCGCCAAGTTCGCCAACGAGGAAATCGACTGACCCGTGACCTTCGAACTGCTTTTCACGCCACGGGCCGATGCGGATCTCGACGCGCTTGAGGCGGATGCCGGGCTGGCCAAGCGCTTGAAAGCCGTGCGTAAGGCGCTGGGGTTGCTGGAAACCAATCCCCGCCACCCCGGCCTTAACACCCACAAATTCAGCTCGCTCAAGGGCCCTGGCGGCGAAGAGGTTTTCGAGGCCTACGCCGAGAACAAGACGCCCGCCGCATGGAGGATTTTCTGGCATTACGGCCCGGACAAGAAACAGATCACGGTCCTCGCCATCACGCCGCATCCCTGATCGGGACATCCAG
>JBIPMR010000822.1:0-2702 GCA_044369025.1 Luteolibacter sp. | reverse complement strand
AAACACACGGTGAGCGTCTCGCTGCTCGCCGGGAATCCGAAAACATCCAGCCTCCAGGCCATCCGCTTTTCACCCGTGGGTGTGTCCACCGGAAAATCCAGTTCAACCACCAGTCTCTCGCAAGATGATCGATAACAGCCGCTTCGCGACCATAGCCGCGCTCGGATTTTGTGGTTTGGTCTGTTTGGTCGCCAAAACGACAGCTGCCGATTTCTTCCTACATGACGGCGACCGGGTGGTGTTCCTCGGCGACAGCATCACCGAGCAGCGAATGTACACCAACTTCATCGAGGCTTATGCCTTGACGCGCCATCCCCAATGGCAGCTCACCTTCCGTAATGCGGGTTGGGCAGGCGACACCGCCTTTTTCCGCTCCCGCTGCCACCCCGACGGGGGCAGGGTCGTGGGCGTGGAGGAAAAGGCCCAGGCGCCAATGATTGACAGGATGATCCGGCGCAGCCTTGGCCGTGACGTGTTGGCACTTAAACCGACGGTGGTGATCATTGATCTCGGCATGAACGATATTGGTGTGAGCCCGGCCGCTGATGCCTATCACGCGTATGTGCGGTGCATCACCAAAATGGTCACAGTGCTCCAGGAAAACGGTGCCCGGACCGCGTTGTTGACCCCCCAGCCGGTGGAAAACAAACGGTCGGATCCTGATCGGGATGAAAAAAACCTGGCGCTCCGGAAATTCTCGGACGGCCTCAAGGAGGTCGCCGCCAAAACCGGCATGGCTTATGTCGATCAATTCGACCCTTACATGAAAATCCTGCTGCGCGAACGGACCGACAACCCCGACAAGTTCATTGGCGGGGGCCAGGATGGCGTTCACCCCGGTGCGATCGGCCATACCCTCATGGCCTGGACGATTCTCAAAGAGCTTGGGGCAACGCCCATGGTTTCGCGGGCACAGCTTGACCATCAGTCAAAAACCATAGTCGCAACAGAGGCCTGCAAAATTACGAACCTCAAGATCGCCGATGGTGGAATCGCTTTTGACCGCCTGGACGAGGCCTTACCCATGCCGATCCACCCGAATGCCAAACCGGCGCTGCAGCTCGCCCCGGTGCTGGAGGACCTGAATCAATATGGCCTGCAGATCGCCGGACTGGCACCGGGTGATTATCAATTGAGTATCGACGGTGAACCGGTGGTCACAATGACGGCGGAACAATGGGCCAAAGGCTGTAATTTGGCCGCCTCCGCCGGCCCGATCACCCAACAAGGACAGGAGTTGCTCAAGGAAGTGGATCACAAAAACGACCTCTACTTCAAGCGCTGGCGCAATGTTCAACTCACTCCCGTTCCTGATTGGGCGCAATCTCCCGAGCTTGAAATCCGGCGCACAACCGAAATGGCCCGGATTGACCAACAAATTGTCGAGTCCGAGGCGAAGATCAATCTCCTGCGCAAGCCGCGTCCGCACCGCTTTGAAATAAAACCCCTGCTTCCCTAACCCATATGCAAGCCCATCCATGGATTGTAATGCTCGGTGCGGTTCTTTGCATTGCCTCCGTAACATCCGTTCAAGCCCAACAACCCGCGCCGGTGCAGACCGCCGCAACTCTCACCCAGCCCTTGTGGCCCACGGGGAAAATGCCCGGGCACGGTCCCAAAGAGGGAGCCGTGGAACATGCACTGCCGTCGCGCGGCGACAACGTGCTGCGCATCACGGATATCAACGAACCTACCATTGCCGTGTTCAAAGCGCCTGGTGCCACCAAAGCCACCCCCGCGGTCATCATCAGTCCCGGCGGTGCTTATGGCATCCTGTGCATCGACAAGGAAGGCACCGAGATCGCAACCTGGCTGAACTCCATCGGCATCACCGGCGTTGTCCTCAAATACCGTGTGCCCAATAATCAGGACGGGGCGTTTCAGGATATTCAACGCGCCATCCGTCTCGTTAGAGAGAACGCGGCCAAATGGAATATCGCGCCGACCCGAGTTGGCGTCATGGGTTTCTCGGCTGGCGGCCACCTCTGCGCCCGGCTGAGCACCAATTCAGAAAAATCCACCTATCCGAAAATCGATGGCACCGATGAACAAAATCTCCGACCCGACTTCGCGATTCTGATCTACCCCGCCTATCTCGCGCAAGTGCCCGGCAAACTTTCCGGTGGACTGCCCGTTACCGCAAAGACTCCCCCGACGTTCATGGTCCATACCGAAGACGACAAATCGTTTGTTGCCGGAACGAAATTGTATCAAACCGCATTGGAGACGGCCAAAGTTCCGAACGAATTCTTCCTCTGTGTAGAGGGTGGCCACGGTTATGGCTTGCGTTCCAAAGGCGAAGTCAGCGTGTGGCCAAAGAGGTGCCAGGCGTGGTTGGTGAAGACGGGTATCCTATGAAATGATGATAGGCAGGATAGGGAAAAGCATTAGAATGATTTCGAACATGACGCTGAAACACCATCCGTCTTCGCATCCCAAAGGATTCGCGCTGGTCGTCACGCTGTCGCTGATGATTTTGCTGACGGTCATCGCCGTGGGTCTGCTCACGCTGTCCAGCATCTCGCTGCGGGCGTCCACCCAAGGTCAGGCCATGGCGGTGGCGCAGGCGAACGCCCGCATGGCCTTGATGCTGGCGATTGGGGAACTCCAGAAATCCGCAGGACCGGACCAGCGCATCACCGCGGCGGCGGACATCCTGCCCGCTCCCACGCCTGCCGCCACCGGTCGCTCCCACTGGACCG
>JBIPMR010000111.1:0-8343 GCA_044369025.1 Luteolibacter sp. | reverse complement strand
GCTCGCCAACCTGGTGGAGACCGGGGCCTGGACGATCAACCACCTGCATCCGGAAATCCTGAATGCCGCGCACCAGTGTTCGGCGCGCTATCCGAAGGAGGTTTCCGAATTCGAGGCCACCGGGCTGACGCCACATTTTGAACCGGGATTTCCCGCGCCGTTTGTGGCGGAATCCAGGTTCCGGATCGGACTGGAGCTTGAAGACGTCATCCCCATTGCTGCAAATCGGACGAAATTATTGGTTGGCCGGGTGGTGATGGTGCAGTTTTCAGACGAAAGTCTGATGGACCACGGAGGAATCGACCTGAATTTGATAGAATGTCTTGCTTCCACTTCGTTAGATACCTACTTCACGGTGCAACCGCTGGCGAGGCTGGCCCACGCCAAGGCGGGGCATCCTCCGTTACGTATCTAATTGTCCACCATGGAAGTCACCCTGATCTATCCGCACCAGCTCTTCAAAAGCCATCCCGCCATCGCCGGGGGGCGGGAAATCCTGCTGATCGAGGACCCGTTGTTTTTCGGCAATGATCCGCACTGGCCGGTGGCGATGCATGGTCAGAAGCTGATGCTGCACCGGGCCTCGATGGAGGCTTATGCGAAGGAGTTGGAAGCCGCCGGGCACCGGGTGCGCTACATCGAAGTGCCGGAAGGAAACACCATGGACAGCGTGGATCTGCTGGAAACGCACGTGCCGAAAACCAACCGCATGCTCCACTTCGCGGATGTCGCGGATTCGATTCTGTTGAAACGCATCCAACGTTTCGCGCTGCGGCGGGGTTCCCATTTCAAAGTCCATCCGTCACCCAATTTCATCAGTCCGCCGCAGTTTCTGGAGGGGCATCTGGCGACGCGCAAAAAGCCGTTCATGGCGAAGTTTTATGAAGCACAGCGCCGGCGCACCGGGATCCTGATGGAGCCCGACGGCAGCGCCACCGGCGGCAAGTGGTCGTTCGATGCGGAAAACCGGGCGAAACTGCCCAAAGGCCATCTGCCGCCGGCCGAACCGGTGGCGGGTGCGAATGCGTTCACCCGCGAGGCGGCCACTTACGTTGGCAGGAGGTTTCCTGACAACCCGGGGTCGCTGAAACATTTCCGCTGGCCGGTCACCCGTCAGGATGCCGAAGTTTGGTTGGAGCGGTTCATCGACGAGCGCCTCCGAGACTTCGGGGTGTATGAAGATGCGATCTCCACCGACCACGCCTATATCTATCATGCGGCGATCACGCCGATGTTGAACATCGGCCTGCTTGATCCGCGGGATGTGATCGAGCGGGTGATGGCGCGGGCCGGGACGGTGCCGATGAACTCGCTGGAAGGTTTCATCCGCCAGGTGATCGGCTGGCGGGAGTTCATGCACGGGATCTATCAACACCGCGGCCATCAGATCCGGAGAGGGAATTTCTGGAATTTCGACCGTCCCCTGCCCGCTTCGTTTTATGATGGCAGCACGGGCATCGGACCGGTGGACCGCGTGATCCGGCAACTGTTGGAAGATGGATACTGCCACCACATCGAACGGCTGATGGTGGTGGGGAATTTCATGCTGCTCTGCCGGATCCGGCCGGACGATGTTTACCGCTGGTTCATGGAGATGTTCGTGGATTCCTATGACTGGGTGATGGTGCCGAATGTGTATGGCATGTCCCAATTCGCCGATGGCGGGACCTTCACCACCAAACCTTATATCTCCGGTTCCAACTATATCCTCAAAATGTCGGACGAAAAGAAAGGGACGTGGTGCGAGGTGTGGGACGGGCTGTTCTGGACTTTCATCGCGGACTATCAGCCGTTCTTCCTGAAGAATCCCCGGCTCTCGATGATGGCGAGGAGTTGGGAGAAACTAACCGCAGCAAGGCAAGAGGAGCACCGCAAAAATGCGGGGGATTTCCTTGACGGACTGAGGTGAATCAGCCGAGGAAGCCAGTAAGAGGACTGGTGGCGTGGGCGTGGTCGCTGGGTTCGGGCAGGCCGAGTTCGTAGGCTTCGCGTCCGGCCTCGACAGCTTGCTTGAAGGCGACTGCCATTCGAGCAGGATCAGAGGCGATGGCGATGGCGGTATTGACGAGCACGGCATCGGCACCGAGTTCCATGGCTTCCGCGGCGTGGCTGGGCGCGCCGAGTCCGGCATCGACGATGACGGGGACGATGGCTTGCTCGATGATGATGCGGATTTGATCGCGGGTGACCAGACCGCGGTTAGAGCCGATGGGGGCGCCGAGCGGCATGACGGTGGCGGTGCCGGCTTCCTGAAGGCGCTTGGCGAGCACCGGATCCGCATTGATGTAGGGGAGGACGATGAAGCCTTCCTTGACGAGGATTTCGGCGGCCTTGAGGGTTTCGATCGGATCGGGAAGCAGGTAGGTGGGGTCCGGATGGATTTCGAGTTTCACCCACTTGGGAAGGCCGGCGGCGTGGGCGAGGCGGGCGAGCCTGACCGCTTCTTCGGCATTCATAGCACCGCTGGTGTTAGGAAGTAACAGGTATTTTTCGGGATCGATGAATTCGAGGATGTTGGCGTAGGGGTCGCGCGTGCCGGTGAGGTCGGCGCGGCGCAGGGCGACGGTGACGATCTGGGTGCCGCTGGCGGCAAGGGCGTCGCGCATGGATTCATTGGACGGGAATTTCCCGGTTCCGAGAAAGAGGCGGGAGCTGAATTCGCGACCGGCGATGGTGAGGATGGACATGGGGAAATTTGAGATTTCAGATTTGAGATTTGAGAGCTTCGGCGAGCCAGGCTTCGAAGGCGGCGTGGTCGTTGAGGTCGTATTGGAAGGAGCGGAAGCCGAATTGATTGCCGGTGGCGATGTTGTCGGGGAGGTCGTCGATGTAGAGGACCTCCGAAGGCAGCAGCGCGTGGGTGTCGATGGCGTATTGATAGATTTCCGGATGGGGTTTGATGGAACCGGCTTCGAAGCTGAGCACGGCGGCGTGGAAGAGGGAAAATTCCGGGTATTCGTCGAAAATCCACGGACAGTGGATGGCGTTGGTGTTGGAAAAAAGGATGAGGCGGTGGCCGGCGGCGGCGAGCTTGCGGACGGTTTGCCACATCGGCTCGTTGGGCGTGAAGATGCGCTGCCAGGCGTCGTGGAATTCGGCGGGGCTGGCGGAAGTGCCGAGAACATCGAGCGCCCAGGTGGTGTAGTCATCGAGATGAATCGCACCGGACTCGAACTCGTCCTTGCGCTCTAACAAACGGGAAAGCCGTTCGCTGGAATCGGCCGAGGAGTCCGGGAGCAGGCGGGCGAGGGAGGACTCGAAGTGGAAATCGAGGAGGACGCGGCCGATGTCGTAGAGGAAGGTCATGGTTTGGAATGGGGGATTTCTCCGAGGATGAATTTCGCGGCGGTGATGGCGCCGGCGTTGCGGCCGTGGCGGACGAGGGCTTGTTTCATCGAGCGCCAGGCGGCGGCTTGATCGTTGAGGAGATTGGTGATGCTGGAGCCGAGGGCTTCGGGTGTTTCGGCGAGGCGGCCGGCACCGATGGTTTCGAGCAGGCGCATGTTTCCCTCTTCCTGGCCGGGAACGAGGTGGTGGACGAGCATCGGGCAGCGGGCGGCGATGGCTTCGTGGACGGTGGCGCCGCCGGCCTTGCCGACGATGAGGTGGTGGCGGTTGAGGAGCTGCGGGACTTTGCGCGTCCAGCCGATCAAGCGGACGCGGCCGGGGTAGGCGTCGCGGATTTCACGGGCTCGCGGATAGAGCAGGCGCACGTTGCGCCCGAGCACGATGGTGAGGGTGACGTGGGGCGAAGCATCCAGCAGCGCCCGGCAGTGGCGGCGGATGAAGGATTTTTTCGCCATGGGAAAATAGAGCACGCGGAACGGGGCGCAGGCGTCGGCGGCGTCCACGGGGGCGAGTTTTGCAAACGCGGGATGCACCGGGAATCCAGTGTCGATGATTTTTTCCGCAGGCAGGCCTTTGCGGATCATGGCGTCGCGGGTGGCGGGATCGGTGACCAGCCAGAAGCCGGTGGGCGCGCGGAGCCAGGCGGAATTGATCTCGATGGAGTCGGTGATGACGGTGAAGACGGGAATTGGTTTTCCGGATTTGGCGAAAATCCGGGCGAGGAAATAGGGGTAGAGCGGGTAGGTGCTGACGACCAGATCGGGCCGGAATCCTTCGATCAGGGCGGCCAGCGCGTTTTCCGGCATGCGCATGACGGGCGAGGGGGCGCGGCTGAAATCGTTGCGGTCGGTGGACCGGTAAATCGCCGCCCAGATTCGCGGGAAATGAATGGTGACGAAGCGATAGGCCCAGCTCACGACGGTCGTGAGGCGGGGCGCGCCGAGGATGCAGGGATCGCTGACTTGGGTGACGGCGCCCATTTCCGTGAGGGCGAGAGCCAGGTTCCGCGCCGCGCTGTTGTGCCCCTCCCCGAAGGCGGCGGTGATGATCAGGATGCGCGGAGAAGCTGGCATGGGTGGGGACGGGCAGAGATTTAGAGTGAGAGTTGCGTTGCGTCGATGGGCTTTTGCGTTTTTCCTTCCGTCGCAGATGGCACGCGAGGTAAAACGGTTGGAAGTCAAAGCGGTCGACGAAGAGCTCGAGGGGTCCCGCATGATCGTCCGGCTTGAGAATGAAGAGACCCAGCAAAAAGAGAAGCCGGTGCGGCTGATCGTCGAGGTGGACGAAACCTCGGTGAGCCAGCGTCTCGACCTCCCCGCCCGGGAGATCGCCGAATTGCGCACCCACCAACCCGGGGTGGAAGTGCTGATCGAAGGCGACAGCGGGAATATCGATATCGTGGAGCAGAACTGGGGAGGTGAATCCGCCGCTCACAAAAGCCTGCCGTGGGGCTGGTTCGTGCTGATTGCGATAGTTCTGGCGGGTGGCGTGATCTGGTCGTTGACGCAGGTGAAAGAGTCCGGAGTCGAAGCGGAGAAAATCAAGGTGGCCACGGAAGTCGCGCTCAGCGCCGACGAGAGTGATGAAAAAGAAGCGCTGGCGCTCATCCAGCACATTGAGGAAAGCATCCGTGATTTTTTCAAACAATCGAGCGTCGAGGGGCTGTCCCGGCTGGTCCGCCACCCCGACCGGGTGAGGCCGCTGATGAAGGCCTACTACCAAGGAAAGCCCGTCGCTAACAGCCAACGGGTCGAGATCAAGCTGCTTCAACCCGTCACTCTCGACAATCGTGCCAGCTTCTGGATGGCCTCCGTGGAGCTCGAAACCGGGAAAAGCTCGAATTTGCTCATCGAAATCCTGGAGTCGGGCGAGGCGCGGATCGATTGGGAAACGCTCGTCTGCCACCAGCCGATGCCGTGGGAAACGTTCACCGCGACGCGTCCCGCCGGCACGTCTTTGGATTTCCGCGTTTATGCGGAGGCGGACAATTTTTTCAGTCATGAGTTTGCGGATTCCAACCGCTGGGCCTGTTTCCGTCTGACCGCGTTGGACAGCGACGTTCCGCTTTTCGGCTATGCCCCCGCCGGCGGCGAGGTGGCGACGACCATTCAGCAACTTTTGCAACAAAACGCCGGCCATCGCTCCTCTCTGATTCTCCGCCTCAGCATCCCGGAAGGACTGCAATCCCGCAGCGGGGTCATGATCGAAAAGGTCCTCAGCCCGCGCTGGCTCTACATCGAATCTCCTGCCTCCGATCTCTGAGCATTTCAGCCCCGACTCCTCCCTGATGGAAAAAACACCCGCAACGATCCACGCCCGATTTCCAGTCGTCCTGGCCGGAGCCGCGATGTTCCTCGCGCTCCAATATGGCATGGCGCTGTGGAGGCTCACCCACACTTCGGGGGCGATGGCTAACAAATTCAGCGCCCTCGCCCGCGATGAGTATCTGGGATTTCTGGTGATGCAGAATGTGCAAATGCTCATCGCTTACGCGGTGCTGGCCCTTGCCGCAGCCATCCTTGTCCAGCCTTGTGTCGATCTCTGGACGCGTCATTCAAAATACCGCAAGTCGGTGGCGATCGGCTTGCGGGCGTTCGCCATCACCGCACTGGTCCATGGATATTTCACGCTCCGATTGGTGGACACGCGTCCCTATTTCCTGAAGGAAGCCGAATTCGGGCATTGGTATTATAAAGCGCTCGATTTCATCCCGCTGGCCATCAAGCCGGCCTCGCTGTTTGCGCTCTTCAGCGTGCTGCCCATCGCCGCCATCCTGCTTGCGTTAATCTGGCAAATCCGCCGCCACGGCCGCCGCGGATGGGCGGTGGCCGGTGGCATCTGCGCCATCGTCGCTACCAGCGCCGCCCTCAAATACGCCGACCGCCCGTCAAACGCCGGCAAGGCCACCGTCGCGAAATCCCCCAACGTGATCATCATCGGCTCCGACTCCCTGCGCGGGGACCGGCTCGGGGTCGCCGGATATCGCCCGCAACGCAGCGATGGACTTGCCGCCGCCGGCGTTTCTCCGGTGATCGACGCCCTCGCCGCGCGTTCGGTCCGGTTTGAAAATTGTTACACGTCGATCGCCTCCACCATCGAGTCCGGGACGCAGTTGATGACTTCCCAATATCCGCAAAGCCACGGCATCCGCCAGATGTATCCGGAACGGAAAACCGTGGAGTCCACCATCGCCAGAACCGTACCGATCGCCAGCGTGCTGCGTGAAAAAGGCTACGACACCGCGACCATCGGCGACTGGTGCTCCGGCTATCACGAGGTCATCCCGCTCGGTTTCGAACACATCTCGGTGTCCAGTTTCGACAATTTCAAAATCTACATGAGCCAGGCCGTGGTGATGGCGCACTTCGTGGTGCCGCTCTATTTCGACAACCCCCTCGGCTATAAAATCTTCCCCAAGCTCGGCGCGTTCGCGCAATTCGTCACCCCGGAAGTCGTCACCGCCCGGGTGGAAAAGCGCCTGGCAGGCGTTGCGAAAAACGAAAAACCCTTCTTCTGGCACGTCTTCTATTCCTGCAATCACCTGCCCTACCGCAGCCCGGAGCCCTACAACACCATGTTCGCCGATCCTCTCTATCAGGGAGTCAACCGCCATGGCGTCGACTTCGACATCGACTCCTTCATCGGCGGCACCGACTTGGAATCCAAATGGAAGGCACTGCCCCCGAAGGAAGTCCAACAGATCCGCGCGCTCTACGACGGCTGCACCAAACAATTCGACGACTGCGTCGGCCGAATTCTAACCGCCATCGAGGCGAACGGACTGGCCGACAACACCATCGTCATCGTCACCTCCGACCATGGCGACGACCACTACGAACCCGGCGTCACCCTCGGCCACGGCCTCACCTTCAACGGCGGCCTCCAGGCCAACCACGTGCCGATGATCGTCCACGTCCCCGGCGTCGCCCCGCGCGTCATTCCGGAAACCGTGCGGCTGATCGACGTGGTGCCGACCGTCGCGGAGCTGATCGGCGCGGACCCATCACCGACGTGGCAGGGCCGGAGTTTCGCCGGATGGATCCGCGACACCGAGGCCCCCGTTCACCGCCCGTTTTATGGAGAAACCGGATTTCCCTTCATCCAGTTCACCGTGCCCGGCGTCGAGCGGCCGAAGCTCCCGCCGATGGACGAACTCACCCGCATCGACAAGGACTACAACTATCAGTTCGTGCTCAAGGCGGAGTATGAGGACGCCCTCGTCAAAGCCAAACAACGCTGCCTCAAGACCCGCCACTGGAAACTCGTTTGCACCCCCACCGCCCGAGGCGGGCGCCACTTCGGGCTCTTCAACATGGCCGCCGATCCCCACGGCCAGACCGACATCGCCGCGTCCCGACCCGAAGTGCTCGCGCCCATGCGGACGGCCCTCGAACGCTGGATGGACGACAAAATCGAATCCTCCATCGCGGAAATCTTCCCCGCCGGCGAGCCCGAATAAAATCCCGCACATGGATTGCCGCTTGAGTTCCCGCAGCACCAACGACAGCCTTCGCCCAAGTCCTCCATGAAATTCCACGCAACGCTCGTCGCACTCACTTTCACCGCCTGCCTGCGTGCGGCGGAAAATCCGAAGGTTTTCCTGGGCCTGCTGGAACCTAACATCCCAGTGCGCGCGCAGATCGGCGTCGTCCTGCCGCCGCCGGAAATCGACAAATACGTCGCCAAGGTCGAAGCCGCGGCCCGCAAGGATCCCAAGTGGTTTCGCGAATTCTCCACCTCCGCCACACCCGGCGCGCCGCTGCCCTTCGACGAGCGCCTCGGCCTCACCAAGGAGGAATACGACGAATACCTCAAACTCTGGGAGAAACGTGAATTCAAGGGCGTCGAGGAGGTGATGCTGCTGCTCCGCAAAAGCGCCGGCGAGACCTGGTCCATCAGTTCCACCGGCGGCGCGGGCACTCTAACCACCCTCCGCTACTCGGCCAAGGACGACCTCTTCCGCTCCCCCAACGGCGAGTTGAAACGCATCAAGGA
>JBIPMR010000819.1:0-2709 GCA_044369025.1 Luteolibacter sp. | reverse complement strand
TTTCAGGCGCGGAGGTAGGCGGTGTCTTTGCCTTGGAAGAGGCTGTGGGCTTCTTCTTCGGTGAGACCCACGAACTCGGACGGCCGGAACGAAACTTCGTCGGGAAAGAACGAGAACAGGCTTTTGGTGGAGTCGTCCTCGAAGGTCGCAATGACTTCGGGCATGGGATCGAACATGCCTTCCGGCATCGGCCGGGGCATGGAGGCAATATCATTTTCATCGAAGTCCTTTACCACGGGAGTTTCAGTGGTGCCGTTGTGACCCTCCGTAACCAACCAACTCACGATGGTTGATTCCATCAAGTTGTGAGCCAAGCTTATTGAATCGCATCTTACAGGCTCCAATCCGCCGCCGTTTCAAAGGACTATTCAGCAAGAAAATGAGCGACCTATGAAACCCATACCAATGAACGTATTGCCCGTGAATTCATCATGTGATTACGTATGGCGGATCAAGCCGCGCCGTCAAACTCGTGGCGAATGTTAAAATCGCCTGCATGAAAACCCATTCACCAAACCGTGCTCTCTCAAAGACCAGAAACGGCTTCGCCCTGGTGGTGACGCTGAGTCTGATGATATTGCTCACGGTGATCGCTGTCGGCCTGCTTTCCCTGAGTACCATCAGCTTGAGAGCTTCCGGGGCCTCGGCGGACGGTGCTGTTGCCCGCTCCAATGCACGCATGGCGTTGATGTTGGCTCTTGGCGATCTGCAAAAACACGCAGGGCTGGACACCCGGGTCACTGCCCGGGCCGATATTCTGGATGAAAAAAATCCTCCGGTGGTCGGTGTTTGGAAGAGCTGGGAGGGCAGCGACCATGATGACAGCGGACGCCCAATTTCCCCCGGGGACTACAAAAAGAGCAAAGAAGGCAGGTTTCTGGGATGGTTGACATCCGGAGATCCTGCCGTGACGTCATCCTCCACTTCTCCGCCTTCCACTGGCAAGACGGGAGACAGCATCACCTTGCTCGGCGAGGCTTCGGTTGGAGGGGGGGGGGACCGGAGCAAGCTACAAATCCATCTGGCACCTTCCAAAATCAACGCGAACAACCGGAGCGGTGCCTTTGCGTGGTGGGTCAGCGGAGAGAATCAAAAAGCTCGGCTACCCAAGCCATACGAACCCAGCGATGACACACCCGGTCGTTGGGCGATCTCGCAGAAATCCCACGTCACGGTGGATCCGAAGCCCTTCGGCATGGACAGCCTGTTCGTCGATCCCAAACCCGCGGATCTCTCCATCACATTGAAACAAAGCGACTTGATTGCCACCGGATCCGCGATGAAGCCCTCGCGGGAGTTCTTCCACGACCTCTCCACAACCTCCACGGGGCTCCTGACGAACACCGCCACCGGCGGCTGGCGCAAGGACTTGTCGCTGCTCACCGAAAATTGGGACCTGCTGCCCACCAGCGGGCTGCCGTTCTTCCGCGTCAAGCCCGGGGAAGACATTTTCTATGAGCGGGCCACGACCAGCAATCCGACACCCGGCAGGGGCATGCTCTACCCGTGGTCATCCTATCGGAACATTACGCCGATGGCACTTGATCGCCAGGGGGCCGCCAGCAGTTGGCAACACCTGCAGCAGCACATGACCGCCTACAAGCGGATCGACAATACGTCGGCTTCAGGGACGGGCAGCATCGATAGCTATTCAGTGAGGAACGATGGCACCTCACCCACTGAAGTTTACAATTTCATCAACAAAAATCGGATCATGCCGGTGGTGGCCCGCATACAATGGATCTTCTCACACTGGGCCGGAAATCCAACGCCTGTGGCCGGCCAGCCTGCCCCGCCACCCGGCAGCCTCGAGCCAAGGCTTCTTCTCAGCCCTGTCGTCACCATTTGGAATCCCTACAACGTGCGACTTACCAGCCCGCCGCTCAACTTTCAGATCCCTCGGTCAATTCCCACCAATTTGCGTTACTCGGTAAGGACCAATGGAACAAGCAAGAACTTCAAGTCTCGTCCGCTCTTCGGTACCGCAGCGGGGGGGCTGGTACCGGGAGGGAACTCTCCAATGGCGGAAGTTCCCACCTTCGTGTATGACATCAAGTCTCCAATCACTCTGGAGGCCGGCGAGTGCCGTGTTTTCAGTCCTGCCGAGGGAACCGTGCCCGTAACCGCGAATTTTCCGCTCACTTTGGAGCCGGGATTTCATCTGGCCAGCGGCCATTATATCGCAGTCCCCGGCAATGACGGAAAACCCATGGCGATTCCTCCAACTTCCCAGATCAAGGCCAGTGCCGGCTTCGATACGGAGTTCTTTGAATGGGGTAACTCCGGCCACAAGGGCGTCGGCATCTATCTGGACGTCAGTGTCGCGGGGCGGCCTCGGTTGGCCTACCGCATGGAGTATCGGAAAACGGCGGCCCAGAATATTTGGAAGCCGCTCAACGATCTCGCGGAATCTGATAGCTTGACCAGCTTGATGACCAATCCGTCGCCATTCATGTTTAATCTTTTCGGCGCTCGGATGGCCAGCAAGACCCAGATTCCGGCGAAAGGATTCGTGCAGTCCAGCCCACTCTCGACCTTCACCTCGATGGGGGAGCGAAATGATGGATCGTCTTATATGGCCGACTATCTGGGGTCGGATCATCCGGTGAACTCCCCCTTCGACTATAGCTTTGAGGGCCTGACCCCATTTGACAGCTTGCTTCCAAATGCGAGTGATAAAACCACCCGCGGCTATATCATCACCGGCTT
>JBIPMR010000820.1:0-2709 GCA_044369025.1 Luteolibacter sp. | reverse complement strand
GATCCGTACTGCCATCGAGCGCTTGAAGGACGGCTCCACCACCCCCGCGTTGGATGACCTGCGACAAACCTTCATAGATGCCCGCGAGCGGGAAGCAGTGTCCGCCACCCATTTGGCTGCCCTCAAGAATCGCTTGAAGCGCTTCGTGTCATACTTCGACAAGGATGAACCCGCAGGCTCGGTGACAACCGAGGGAGTGGAGAAAGCGATGGCGTCGATGCGAGCAGGCGGCATGTCCCCTCAAACTGTGAAAGGCACCCGGACCGCCGCGCATGGACTTTTCCAGTGGGCGCTTGATCGCGGTCTGGTTTCAGCCAATCCGATCACCCGGGCGAAGGCACCGAAAGTCAGACAAGGCGAGGTCGGCACCATCAGCGCGTCCCAGCTCAAGGGACTGCTCCGCACGGCCTTGGCCATTGCACCGCACTCCGTCCCCGCTCTGGCCGTATGGGCGTTCTGCGGAGTGAGGCGGGCGGAACTCTGTCGGCTGTGCTTCCAGGATCTCGACATCAAACGGAAGGAACTCCGGATTTCTGCCCAAGCGGCGAAGACTGGCGTCGCCCGATTTGTGCCTATCCCTGCCGCCCTGATCGCATGGCTGGAGGTCGCCAAGACTGCCGACGTTGCACCCATCGGTAAGCTAGTGCCCGGAGGCATGAAAAAAGGCGCTGATGGAAAGCTGGTTCCGGATGACTCCGAGCAGAAGTCCGAGGGCCAGTTGAACCGCTGGTTGCGTGAAATCCGCCCCAAGGCAGGGCTGGTCGAATGGCCTTCAAACGCGCTTCGACATTCCTTTGCATCGCACGCAGCAGCCATGCATGAGGATTTCGCGAAAGTCGCCGCCTGGCTAGGGCATGCCCGCGACCCACGACTGCTTGTTGCGCGATATAGGCATGCTGTCGCCAAGGGTGAGGGCAAGGCGTGGTTCGAAGTTCTGCCTATTGATAAACCCCAGAAGAAGAAGCTTCTCCTCGGAAAGCCCACGCAATGAAAACTGGCTCATCCATCAACCGGGGCGTTGTTGTCGGCCTTTCAATCCCCGCCCAGCTTAAGAGAGGAACCTGCGTATGAGCGAGCAAATGCCCTCCGAATTGGCGAATTGGCCGCCTAAGAACATTGTCACATATGGCCTCCGTGTGGGCAAAAAATGTGTCGTAAGGCTGCCGCACGTTGAGCAAGGGCAATGGCTGGAAGCAGGTGGTGCACCTCCGTTAAATATGAACATCCAGATGGAAGATCTGGAGGCCGCAGGTTTGACTCACACGGGAGGCGGAGGCATAGATACAGCACAAGCACGGGTTTACTACCGTTGCGCAGACGACGGACAAGCCCCCGAAGTTCGAGTTATTTTGCCAGACGATGCGCCTTTCCGTGCCTGCCGGAAAGGAAAGAGCGATGGGAGATCCAAGAGTTACGATCAAGAGGGAAACCCTGTTTACCAGGTGAGATTGCTGCACGCTCTTAAAACAGGGCGACGTGAGGATAGGTCAAATGCCCTTGAAAGCATTCCGCTGGAGGCCTGGCCTGGCAATTTTACTGAATTCAATGCGCGAATATTCAATTTGATCGAGCTCTATTCGAGTAGTAATCTCGACTTCCGCACATTCGTGGGCGAGTTCCTCGCGAGATACGCCTCACAGAAGAAGGGACTGGATGACTGGTGCTTGTGGGAGAATGTCGCCGACGATGCCGCGGCCTTCACTCGGAGACCCAAGGCAGTTGCAAATGGCGAGATGCAACCGAACAACCACGACCTTTTCGTAAGGGCCGTCAAAGAAACAACGCTGGAACATCATGGGCTCCCCTCGCAGGATCATGTGGAAGAGAGATGGATCAACTTGGGTGGAATTGGAGCATGGAAAGAGATTCGGAAAACGCTGGGATTCGAATGGATCCCTCCAAAACCCGACTGGGATGAATCATGGAGCCCCCTGATCGGGAAAAACGATGCTACCTCGCCTTAGGTAGCCCTCTTCCCAGACCCGAGCTTTTTAGCGCTTGTTACCGGCATGTCAAAAACATGCCGAACCAAGCTTGGCGCACCACGAGAGACTCGGAAAGATCCTGACGAGTCAATCAAGGATCCGCAGACGAACCAACTCGCCCTGCTCCGACGCAAGGCGCTTGCGGCGAAGTTGGATTGCAGCCTTCGAACCATTGACAACCTCCAGGCCGAGGGGATGCCGTGTGTCTTCATAGGCAGCAGCCGTCGTTTCATCCTGAGTGAAGTGATCGCTTGGCTAAAGCGGAAGGGAGGTCGTCCGTAAGTGACCAGACCGGTCAGCCGAACAGTTGCAACCCAACTCCAATCTTAGGAGCGGCGGCACATCATATTACCAAAGCCAAACTCCCGTAATTTTTTACCGCCCCACCCTCCCGTGATCGACCGCCTCCGCCTCATCCTCGCCCTCGTGTTCCTGACCGACGAGGCAGCCGACCGACTTCTGACCGTCGCCGGATTCACCCGCCGTGTCACCAACGTGGGACCGAACCGCCCGAAGTCGATCACCCTGACGCTGACGTCGGGCGGCCACAAGCTCCTCGTGGTCATCTCCCACCGCCTCGATGACGGCCACTGGCGCGTTGGCTGCGTCGACCTCAACCTGCCGGCGCTCGTGTTCGGCCACAACGGCCGCCCGATCCGCACGCTGTTCGAAGTCGCTCTCGCGCTGACGCGGGCCGCCCATTTCCTGCGGCTCGTCACGCAGC
>JBIPMR010000818.1:0-2711 GCA_044369025.1 Luteolibacter sp. | reverse complement strand
TGGAAGTGTTTGAGTTGGAAACCGTGGAACTCGCAGCCTTTGCTAGGGCGCTCTCCCACCCGGCGAGGATTGAAATATTGAAAATTCTCGCAAAATCCGAGGAACTCGCCTGCATGGCGATTGTGCAGAATTTGCCGCTGTCCCAGCCCGCCTGTTCGCGCCACATCCATGAACTCGTCAAAGCCGGCCTGCTCAGCTCCCGCAGCAAGGGCAGCAATGTGTTCTTCAAGCTCAACAAGTCGGCACTCGATCGCTTCTGCGCGGGCATGACCCAGAGCCTCCACACCTGAGCCCTCGAAGCTCCCATCCAAGCTCCCATCCAAAATCAACCCCACCCCCAAATCTTATTTAATATCTAAGATATTTTTTATTTTTTCCCGGTCGGCTTGGATATTCCCGTCCAGCACCGCCTGCGGAAGAGGCACAACTCCCGCCCCCTAACATCATCCGACCCACCTTTGTAAATTCCAACTTCCATGAAAACCAACGAACCAGACTCTCACCAAACCCTAGTCATCATCGGCGGCGTTGCCGGTGGAGCATCCGCGGCCGCCCGCGCGCGGCGGCATTCGGAAACGGCGCACATCATCATCCTCGAACGCGGGCCGGATGTTTCGTTCGCCAACTGCGGGCTCCCCTATCACATCGGCGGCGAAATCAAGGATCGCGCCGACCTCGCGCTCCAGACTCCGGACAGCCTGCGCAAAATGCTCAATCTCGATGTCCGCACGATGGCCGAAGCGACGCGGATTGATCGCGAAAACCACTCGGTATCCATCCGCAATCGGTTGGACGGAGCGCTCGCGGAAATTTCCTACGACCGCCTGATCCTCGCGCCCGGCGCGGCACCGCTGAGACCGCCGCTGGCCGGGATCGACGATCCCCGGATCATGACGTTGCGCAATCTTGAGGACATGGACCGGATTCAAAAACAGGCGGGCGACTGCGGGGAAATCGCGATCATCGGGGCCGGTTTCATCGGCTTGGAAATGGCCGAACAACTCTCCCGCCTGGGGAAAAAGGTGACGGTGATCGAAATGCAGACCCAGGTGCTGCCGCAGTTGGACGGCGAGATGGTTAGACCGCTGGAGAAAGAACTCACGGCACACGGCGTTGAACTGATTCTCGGTGATGGCATTGATGGATTTTCCGAAGGGGAAACCGGCGTGATCGCCCACCTGAAATCCGGCCGCAGCCTCGAGGTCGGCATGGTGGTTCTATCCATCGGGGTGCGCCCGGAAAACGGTTTGGCCAAGGAGGCCGGTCTGGAGCTGGGAGCCCGCGGCCACATCGTGGTGAATGAATGGCAGCAAACGAGCGACCCGCAAATTTACGCCGTGGGCGATGCCTGCGAGGGCATCGATCCGATCCTCGGCCAACGCGCGGCGATTCCGCTCGGCGGCCCGGCGAACCGCCAAGGACGGACCGCGGCGGACCACATTTTCCAAGGGGAAAACGCACGCCCCTATCCCGGCTCCATCGGCACCGCGATCGTCCGCGTCTTCGATCAAGCGGCGGGAATCACCGGCTGGTCGGAAGCGAGACTCAAGGCCGCCGGCATTTCCTATCAGACAGTGACGGTCAACGGCGGATCGCACGCCTCCTATTTTCCCGGGGCGGAAACCATCACGCTGAAACTGCTGTGGGATTCCAACGACGGTCGCGTGCTCGGCGCCCAGGCGGTCGGCAAGGATGGTGTGGACAAGCGGCTCGACATCATCGCCACCGCGATCCGCGGCCATCTAACCGTGGATGATCTCGCGCATCTGGAGCTGTCCTACGCGCCGCCCTTCGGCAGCGCCAAGGACGTGGTCAACGTGGCGGGATTTGCCGCGGGAAACATCAAGGACGGGTATCTGCTGCCGATCGCCTCGCTGGCCGGTGCCGGAGAACAAATCGTCGATGTGCGCCCGGCGGCGGGTGCGCAAAAGAGCCCCGTGCCGGGAGCGGTCAACATCCCCCTGGCCGAGCTGCGCGCGCGATTGGACGAGCTCGACCGCGGCAAGCCGGTTTACACCATCTGCCAGATGGGAAAAACCAGCTACTTCGCGGCGAGAATCCTGGCCAACAACGGGTTTGAAGCGCACAGCATCCTCGGCGGGGCGCATCATCAGTTAGAGTGACATCCCAGATCTTTCCGCACCGCCATCACGGCGGCAGAAGCGGCAGGTCCGAAACCATCGGCACATCGTCCGGCGGCTTTTCCTCGAGGACGCGGCTGAAGATCGCGTCCATGCGGTCGAGGTAGCGCGAGAGGTTGTCGGTGCGGCGGTGGGGATTCGCCTTGAGGCGGTCCTTGAGGCGCATGTAGTCGTCGAAAACCCCGCTGGTCTCGCGGGTGCGGGTGATTTCAAACCAGTCGAGATAATCGCGGGCGCGGTCGGCCTTTTCCCGCATCAGGGTGCGGGTTTCCTGCAGCGAGACGAGGCGCATGGCGACGTCCCTGGTCTTGTCCCGCGCGATGGCGGTTAGAACCATCTGATATTCCGCGAGAATCGGCCGATAGGAAGGGAAACAGCGGTAGCTGAGACGGACCAGCGCATCCTGCGCGAGTCGCACCGATGAAACGCGCTCCGGTTCCGCCAGCGCCGCGATTTCCGGCCAGGCGGCGATTTCCTTCTGTTGGATGATGCCTTCCGGCGTGCGGAAGTTCAGCCGCAAGGCCTCGGCGAGCGCGGCTTCGGTGCGGGCGATGGTGAGGATGTCGGTGA
>JBIPMR010000817.1:0-2712 GCA_044369025.1 Luteolibacter sp. | reverse complement strand
TTTCCCGCGACCCGGCGAGTTCGGACTGGAGGTTTTTGATGTCGCGCAGGTGGTCGCGTTCCAAGCGCCACTGGGTGACGACGAGTCCGGTGAGGATCAGGCAGCCGATGGCGTTGAGGATGGGCAGGACGCGGGATTTCACGCTTCAGGGATGGGGGTTTTTCGACTCGAAGCTGACTTTTTCGAGGCCGGCGTCGCGCACGGCGTTGAGCACGGCGAGCACTTGTTTGTGGCGCGCGTTTTCATCGGCGGCGATGATCACGCGGGATTCGCCGGGCGAGGCTTCGGCCTTGAGGCGGGTGGTGATTTCCGTCAGGGTGACGATCGCGCCGTCCCAGGTGGTCACGCCGTTGGCATCGACGGCGATTTGGAAAGGCGGCGTCTGCGAATCGGCGATACCGGTGGAGGCGTCCGGCAGGGCGATGGGCACGCGGTGGAGCTGGGTCATGCTGAGGCTCACCAACATGAACGAGGCGAGCAGGAAAAACATGATGTCGATGAGCGGGATGATCTCGATCCGCGCTTCATCGCCCTCGTCATCCGAGGAGCTGCTTTTGAGTTGGACGGGCATGGGAGAGACTTAAGACTGGGAGACGTAAGACATAAGAAAAGAGGCAGAGGTGCTGAATGTTAGACTTGTGTCTTGTGTCTTGGAGCGAAGCGTTCTTGTGTCTTAGAGGCGAACGCTTCGAGATCGTGGCCGTGTTCTTTGGCGGATTTCACGAGCAGTTCGGTGTGATTGATCCAGCGCTCGAAGGACCCGCGAAGCACGGCGACGCGCTTGCGGAAGAAGTTGTAGGGCAGCAGACAGAGGATGGCGATGGCGATGCCGGCGGCGGTGGCGATGAGCGCCTCGGAAATGCCGCCGGAAACCTTGGAGGCGGCGAGCTGGTCGTCGCCGATGGAGGAGAACGAACCCATGATGCCGACGACGGTGCCGAACAACCCTAACAGTGGTGCGAGGGTGATGAGCGTGCTGAGGACCCACATGCGGGCCTCGGCCTTTTCGATGAGGTGGGTGGCGTGCAGTTGCATGGCGGCGAGCATGGAGGTGTGCGCGTGGGTCATGCCTTCGGTGAGGTTGTGGAGGTAGGGATCGGAGGAGGTTTCGGCGAGTTTCCACGCGGTGGTGAAATCGCCGGTGCCGATGGCGTCGCGGGCTTTTTCCTGGGCGGCGGGTTTGAGGGTGGCTTTCAACCGCAGCCACCAGGCGGCGCGGTCGAGGATGACGCAGAGGCCGAGGAAAAAGGTCGCGGCGATGGGCCACATGACCCAGCCGCCTTCGATGAAAGTTTCGATAACGATGTTTGCGAGCATTTTAGCGGAGTTGGAAAATGATGGGGCGCTGGAGTTTCATGACGCCGCCGGGAGGGAATTTCCAGCGGCGGACGGTGCGCACGGCTTCTTCGTTGAGCAGCGGCCAGGGCGAGGGGGATTTGGCGTAGGCGGAAATGACGCGGCCGCTGGCATCGACGGTGAATTCGATGAGCACGGTGCCGGTTTGACCCTTGCGGCGGGCTTCGGAGGGATAGGCAGGCGCGGGCATGCGGCCGGCGGCGAGGCGCGAGGAATCGGAGGGACCGCTGCTGCTGCTGCTGCTGCTGCCGGCGCTGGGTCGGCCGCTGCCGGGAGTGCCGGTGGCGCTGCGGGATTGGCGGGGGGACGTCGCTGGCGCGGTCGGCCGGGAAGTGGCCTGCGGCGAGGGTTTGGCCGAAGGTTGCGGCAGCGCCGGGAGATCGGGGATGTCCGGCAGCGGCGCGAGAGCGGCGAGTTCCGGAAGCTCGGGTGGGGCGGGGAGGATTTCCGGGGTTTCCGGAAGCGAATTTTCAGAAGACGCGGGCGCCGAATCCGAGGGCGCCTCCGCCCCGAGCGTGATGTCCGGGGCGACCCAAATGGTTTCCAGTTCCGCGGGCAAATCGGCCGCAGGCTGGGCATGCCACGCCGGCAACAACACCCCTACCGTGCCAAAACCCGCCACGCTCAGCCAGGTGGCGAGGGTGCCGATGTTGAGGGCGTGGATCAGGGCATTCATCGGGCGGGCGGGAAACTAGGCGTGTGAAATGGGGATGACAATCCCGGAAGCGGCCGCCAAAGGGCCGGGGCCTGCACGACCCCGACCCCCATGAACCAGCAACCTGGGAGGTTCGATTAGAATTTGGCTTCGATGCCGGCGTAGAGGGTCCGCGGCGAGTTGGCGCGCGGGCCTTCCGGGATCCGGCTGACGGTGCCGCGCTCGTCGAAGAGGTTGTGGATGCCTGCGAGCAGTTTGAAATTCCCGTTGATCCGGTAATTGGCCGAGAGGTTGAAAATCAGCAGCGCGTCGGTTTCACCGTCACGGATGGTGGGGCTGCCGACACGGGTGTCGCTGTTGTAGCCGGTGCCCCAGGTGCTGCTGACGTAGTTGGCATCGAGATTGACGCCCCAATTTTCCGCGGCGTAGCCGATGCCTGCGGCGAGTTTCCATTCCGGGACGTAGGGGATTTTGTTGCCGTCCTTGCCGCCGGCATAGACGCCGTCGCCGCCGCCGGCGAGGGCTGCGGTGGTGTTTTTGAACTCGGCGTTGGTCCAGGTGGCGCTGGCGTAAACGGGCAGGCCGAAGGATTTGCCGAGCGGTTTGGCGAGGTCGTATTGCACCAGACCTTCGATGCCGAAGACGTCCGCCTCACCGGCGTTTTCCGCGGTGTTGGTGGAGCCGAGGCCGGCGTCGGTGGA
>JBIPMR010000816.1:0-2715 GCA_044369025.1 Luteolibacter sp. | reverse complement strand
CTCTTCGAAAAATTTCCGCGAGCCGTCCATGAATGCAAGCGTATCGAGTCGTCCTCCGCCACGCACATTCACCGCCCCCACCCAGCCGGGGGGCGCGGCCACTTCGCCGTCCAGCCACGGAGCGACCGTTGAATCACCCAGCTTGGCAACGATTTTCGCCCATTCCTTGTCCGAACCGGCGAGCCGCAACACGGGAAACGAATGCCAGATTTTCCGGCCGATCCGTTCTTCGACCCGCGCGTAGAAATCGATCGCCTGCGGCAGGAATTCCGAGATGCGCCAGCTCGGTTCGAAATTTTTCCCGGTGATGGGATTCACCATACCGGCAGCCACCCGCGAGCTGCCGCCGGTGCCGCGGTCCAGCAGCGTGAAGGGAACGCCGCGTTGCCAAAGTTCCCACGCGAGGCAAGTCCCCGCGAGGCCTTGGCCGACGATGATCCACTTGGCCGCGCCCGCTCTCACTTGGGCATCAGTTCTTCATTCGGGTCCGTCCACGCCGCCTCGTGGCCTTTGGCGTAGCTGAACAACTGCTTGTGCAGGTAGGGCACGAATTTCCCGCGCTCCTCCTTGGGCAGTTTGGCCGCTGCCGCCGCGTTGAGCGCCCGCATCATTTTCTGCATCAGATGCAGCGTGAGTTGGCGTCCCTTGCGGGCTTTTTGCACCTGCTTGTGGTTCAATTGTTCCTCAGAAACCTCCACCAATTCATGATTGGTCAAATTCCAGCGGACCATCAAGCCGTCGAGCGGCTGCGGTCCGTGATCGCGTGTCAGTTCATCCATGAGCCGGGTGTAGCGCATCCGGCGGCGGGCGGCTAAGAAAAAATTCAGCCGGTTTCGGTCGGGCTTCGTTTGCCCAAACCTTTGTAGAAAATCAGAAAGATCCCGAAACACACCGCGATCATGCCGGCGAGCACCGCCCAGAAATCCATCCAGCCATTGCCGTTGGCGTCCACTAGGTGGTTGCGCAGCCAGCCGCAGACGAGGGCGCCGAGAAGCGGCCCGAGCCCGCCTGACACCAGCGAGAGCAAACCCTGGGCCTGCCCTTTCATGCCGGGATCCACCCGTCGATCCAGAAACACCTGCGCGGTGATGAAGTAAAACGTATAACACATGCCATGCAGCGCGATGCCGCCGATGTGCCACGCGATGGAACCACTCGCCCCGGCGTAGGCACTCATGCCGAAGCGCAGCACTGATAGACCCAGTGCCCATAACAAAACGGTCTTCACCCGATAGCGCATCATCACCCGTCCGACCAACAACATCGCCAGGACTTCGGTCAACTGGGCGATGGTCATCGTCGCCGTGGAGCGGCCGTCGCCCAGGACCTTGAGCAACTCCGGGGCATACATGTAAAATGCCGTTAGAGGCACGGAAAACAACGCGGTCACCACGAAAAACACACAATGGTCGCGCTGTTTCATCAAGCGGAACGCATCAAGGCCGAGGCGGCTTTTCCACGACGAAGCCCGGCCTAACGGAGGCGTGTGCGGCATCCGGAAGCCGAGGATCGCACCGATCATGCGGGTCACCGCCGAGGCGTAGCCGACTTTCGGGCTGGTGTCCCCGGCTAACAAGTAACTGGTCATCACCCCGGCCACCATCCAGCCGATGGTCGCCCCGAGCCTGACCAGTGGAAACTGGCGCTCGCCACTCGGCAAATGGGTCAACGCGACGGTGGTGAGCAGCCCCCAGGCCGGTCCTGAGAACAACGAATACATACCTAACAAACCCACGAACCACCACGGATGCAATCCCGCATCCAGGCACCAGAACGCCGCAGCGAGGACCACGGCGCCGATCATCGACGACCCCACATAGAGCCGGTTCGCCGCGACCCGCTGGTCCGCCAATGCTCCGCCGATCAATGGCGAGATCATCGCGCACACCGGCGGCACCACGAACACCAGCGACACCCACGCACTCAAGCCCTCCGCCTTGAGGATGTTGGTCATCGCCGGCAGCCAGAAGCCCGGCGTCATTCCTTGGAAAAAAAACACGGCCCACAGCCATCTGAAAACCACTTTGGGTTTTCCCCGATTGTCCTGCTCGCCGTGCACCCATGCCCCCTAGCCCTGCTCCCACCAAATTGCGAGCGCGATGTGCGAATTTCAGAAAGGGTCCGCCACCCTGCCAGCCCAGCCCAACGGGCTGGGTCCTCGAGCGTGGTCGCAACGCCATGATCGGCCGAGCTTCGGCCATCGGAGATTCGACTTGGCATCCAGCCAAGGCCGATGCCCTGATCGTTAGATGCATTTCCCGCTCTTCGTCCCACCGGGACGGACCATCAAAGCCCGGCACGCAGTGCCGGGTAGGAATTGTTTGAAATCCGTGCGTCCTGTAGGGACGCCTCATGCTGGAGAGGTTGCTCATGCGCGAAGCCGTCGTCGCCAACTTCCGTCGCCGCCCATGGCATGAACCGTCCCTACAGGACGGGATCCATGCCCATGCCAACACCCAGCACTGCGTGCCGGGCTGGAATGAAAGGTCCCGTTGGGACCGAAGATTCCTCCGCCCGTGCGGAAAATGTGTATAAAGACCAGGCCGATGCCTTGGGCAGGAATGGCTTGGCCCGTTGGCCCGTAAGAACCTCCGCCCCACAACTTTGAAGTTGCGCCAAATCTTCTTCCAACCGGATCAGAATTTCTGAACTTGAAACCCCCGCACAAAAAAAACACGCCCGCCTCGCAAGGAGACGGACGCGGTTTGAAGGATT
>JBIPMR010000815.1:0-2720 GCA_044369025.1 Luteolibacter sp. | reverse complement strand
AAATCATAAGCCTCGAATTTCGGGCATGGGAGTCTTTTCGGGCTTCCATGCCCACTTTTTTCCGCAGCTAAAGCATTGGGCCACAAGAACTCACGAAGTCTGGGACAGGCTCTACCTACAGCGCGGACCTAGGCACCTTGCTCTCCATCCCCATCGCCCTTGTCTATGCGCAGACGCTCGAAGGAGATGTTACCGGAACCCGTTTCCAGCTGCTCGAAGCCATCAAGCAGTTCTCCAAACAGGTGAAAATCTATCACCAGAAGGGACAGCTTCACGTCCCCGCCAAGTTGAACTGGCTCCACGCCTATCTGGAGGATGCGCTGGTCCCCGTCCTCCCGGACGACGCATTCACCGCATTCCACCCCAAGCTCTGGGTTATCCGATACACTCCCTCCGACGAGGAAAGCGATGCGCCCGCCCATTACCGGGTCATCGTGCTCAGCCGGAACCTCACCTTTGACCGCAGTTGGGACGTCGCGGCATGTCTCGATGGAACGATTGGCAAGAAGCTTCAGAAAACCAACCGGCCCCTCATCGATTTCATCCGCTGGTTGGACAAACAAAGCCCAATTCCCGAACTCGAAGAAATGTTGGATGAGCTCTCCCGTGCTGATTTCGCCACTCCCCATCCATTTGAGTCCCACGCCTTCCACCCGATGGGCGTCGATGGCTATACCGAGCACGCAATCACCAGTCGGAAATCCCAAGACACCCTGGTGCTCTCACCCTTTCTCCACAAAGACGCCCTGAAACGCTTGCGGTCCAATACGGAACGGCAATTCAGCCTCTTCAGCGAGCGCCGCGAGCTCGAAAAACTCCCGACTGACTTGTTGGGCAGTATGGAAAACCACCACCTGTTGGATCTGATTGTCGATGGAGAACGCCTGAGCAACGCCGAAGAAGGTGCGTCCGACGTCCAGCAGCAGAACCTCCATGCCAAGCTCTTCCTTTTTGAAACGAAGGAAGAAACCTCGTGGTTTCTCGGCTCTGCCAATGCCACCCGCGCGGCTGTTGAAAAGAATGTCGAGTTCATGCTCGAAATGCGCGGCAAGGCCCCAGCCACCAGAATCCGCCCACGGATCAAAGAGCTGACCGGCGACGAGGATGGTGCTGGCCCGTTCGTCTCCTTCGATCCGGATGCAGGTGGCAAGGACAATGCCGAAGAGCGCAAGAAACAGGAACAAACCCGGCGCTTCGAATACGCCCTGCTGAACTCAAACATCCACGGACGAGTCGAACCCGCCGAAAACGGCAAGAACTTCGACCTCCATCTGACCCTCGAACTCGAACGCGTTCCGTCTCTTCCAAGTCTGGTGCTGACCGTCAAACCGCTCAATACAAGCCAGAGCCTCAAATCTCATCGGCTCCACCCCGGCCAGACCGTAATCTGCACGTTCGCCAATCTATCCGAAGTCGAGCTCAGCCGCTTCCTCCACTTCCGCATCGAATCCACCGATGGCGAACTGCAGCACGAGTTCCTGCTTCGTATCGACATCGACGGGCTGCCTCAGGACCGCTTGGAAAACATCCTGCGCAAGATCATCGACAGCAGTGACAAGTTCTTCGACTACCTGCGCTTCCTCCTTGCCGATGAGATTAACAAGGAGGATCTGCTCGCCGCCGTTTCAGCCGGAGTTCCGCCATTGTCCTCTCCGGAAATAGCGGAAGGCTGGCACTTCCATCTCCCCATCTACGAGCAGCTGCTGGTGGTGGCATCACGCAGTCCAAGGAAGCTCGCGGATGTGGACGAGATCATCCGCCACCTGACCAGCGGTGATTCCAAAACCGTGATCCCGGAAGCATTCCTTTCGTTCTGGGAAGCCTTCCGCAGTCTGATCCCCGCACCGCAACCCAAGAAACCGTAATGGACCGCAAGGAACTCGCCACCTATCTCGACGATGCGTTGAAAGGCCTAAAGGACTTTCAAATCGCCTCGGTCGATGCCCTCCACGAAGGTCTCTATCAAAATGATCGGCCGCGGATGCTCTTGGCGGATGAAGTGGGTTTGGGGAAAACAGTCGTGGCGCGCGGCCTCATCGCACGCCTTCTCCAGGACCGGATGGCAGCAGGAAAACGCAAGCCTCTCAAAGTCACCTACATCTGCTCCAACCAGGTCATCGCCCGGGAGAATCTCCGAAAGCTGAACCCGTTCCCTGCCACCATGGGAGTGAGTCATTCGGTCGACCGGATCGCCTACCTTGCCTACGCGCCAAATGGGAGTCGCAAAAAGGTGGCTCAAACCCTGTTGGAACTCAACACGCTCACCCCCGCGACATCCTTCCAAATTGGTAGCGGGCCCGGAAACAAGTGGGAGCGAAGGGCCATCTACGCGGTTCTGTGTCAGAACCGGAGAATGGCCAACCAGAGCGCCGGGCTGCAGTGGCTGCTCAAAGGCACCGTCACCAACATGGAAGCCTACACGCAGCAGTTAGACCAGGCTCTCGACTGGGATCTGCGCGCGGATCTGCCCAACCGATTTATCACGACGCTGAAACGTCAGATGGTGCCATTGGATGTGAGCTGCATTTATGATGAATTAAGGAAGCGCAGAGAAATCTCGGTTTACGAAGCGGTGCTCGCTTTCGCCAAAAAGCTCGATGACGGGACATGGCAGCGGCTCTGGACCGGAAGCCGCTATCTCGGGAGAATACTTCGCGAGTGTCTCGTCGAATGCTGCCTCCCCTACGTCGATGCCGACCTCTACATCCTCGATGAGTTCC
>JBIPMR010000813.1:0-2724 GCA_044369025.1 Luteolibacter sp. | reverse complement strand
TGTGGAATTGTGTGTGGAAAACCTGTCGCGGTTTCCGTTGATGGCTCGCAATCCTTTGATTGATAAGGCTTTACGGGGATCGTGCTAGACGATGGCGGAGGGGGTGGGATTCGAACCCACGGATCGAATCGAGTAAATTGAAAATCAATAAGTTGCGGGAAAACAGAGCAGATGGGAACGATAATGGGAACAAAAGTCTTTAAAGACGTTCCCATTCCTGTTCCCATTCCTACCAGTCCGAAGCAGGACGCCAAGCCGCCACCATCACCCGACCATGCCAACGCTCATCAAACGCCCCGGTTCTCCTTTCTGGTTTGCAGCCTACGACGTGACGCAACCCGACGGCACCACCCGCCGCTTGAAGAAATCCACGAAGCAGACGAAGAAGAACAAGGCTCTGGAAAGAGCGATGGAACTGGAGGCCGCAGACCAGAAAGCAGGCACCGCCACCACCGAGAACGCAACCAAGGCTTTCGCCATCCTCACCGAAGCCGCCGAGGCAGCAGCCAGAGGCGAGCTGTCCGAAGGCCGCGCCCGTGAACTCATTGCACGCTTGTGCGAAGTCTCCACCGGCAGCCCCCTGAAATTCCACACCGTGCGCACATGGGCGCAGGACTGGCAGGAGATGAAAGCCGCGACCACGGGCAAGGCGACCAAGGCGCGATACAAGACCCACGTTGAAGGCTTCCTTGCGTGGCTTGGCGAGAAGGCCGACGCCAAACTTGAGGCCATCACCAAGGCCGATATTCGCGCCTTCCGCGATGCGATCCGCACCGGCTGGACCGCACCAGGGGAGAATCCGGCACCGAAGGCCATGGGCAGGAAGCCGACGCTGGCACCACGCACTGCCGCCACGACCAACAACTTCGCCCGCGACATCGCCGGCATGTTCCGCGCGGCCATGCGGGAAGGCTAGCTACTCGCCAGCCCCGCCGCAGCCCTCGACCGCCTGCCGCAACTTGATAGCACCGAGCGGGAGGTTTTCACCGTGGCGGAAGTCGGCCAGCTTGTGACCGGCGCCGGAGATCCCAAATGGGTGAGGGGAATTTTCACCACCGAGGCCGAGGACGCCGCCGCGGTAAGGTGTGCCGACTGGCAAGGCGTGATTCTCGCCGGATTCTATATCGGCGCGAGACTGGGCGATTGCGCCCGCCTCACTTGGGGGAACGTGAACCTCACCCGCAAAACCCTTTCGTTTATGCCGGCCAAGACCGAACGGAAAAGGAAACGACTGGAAGTCCCGATTCATCCCCGGTTAATGTCATGGCTGGCAGGCCGCACGGTTGGCACCGACTCCGAGCCGCTTTTCCCCGCGCTGTTCACCGCCAAGATTGGAGGCCAGCACGGGCTTTCTTCGCAGTTCATCACCATCATGGAGACCGCCGAGATCGACCGGCGCACCGTGCGCGAGGGAACCAAGGGAGGCCAACGCGCCCAGCACGCCCGCAGCTTCCACGCTTTGCGGCACAGCCTCACCTCGACGCTTGCAAACGCTGACGTTTCCGAGGAGATCCGCCGCCGCATCACAGGTCACGAATCCGCTGCCGTGCATTCCGGCTACACCCACCACGAACGCGAGACGCTGGCCCGTGCGGTGGAGAAAATGCCGAGCGTGTAACGGAATTTCGGCAGATTTTGTTTTTTTTGCCTTTTCATGCCGGAATGCGTCATCGGCGCAATATACTCACGCTCTGTAAATTGCATCGTTGAAAGATGTGTGTATTGGAATTTATTGTCCTTGGCGACCTCTGCGCCCGGTACGGGGCGCGAAAAAATGTGATTTTTGAGGAGTGCTATGAAGCATGTCCAACAAGAACAGAATCAACGCGGCTTTCCAACTGGTGACGCCGTTCCACCCCGCTCTGTAAACCAAGCCCGCCCCGAGTGGACGGATTGCAAAGGTATCACCCGCATCTTCGGAATTGGGAAAAGCACGATTTACAGGCTTGAGGCCGAGGGCAAAATTCGAACGTCGAGTTTGCGAGAAAGGAATAAGCTTCGAGGTAAAAAGCTTATAAATTGCGATAGCGTTGCCGCATTTATCGAGAAAATGGCATCAGGCGGGGAGGGCGCTCAATCATGAAGCCCCACCGCAATCTCTTGGTCGGCGGGGCCTTCATCATTCTTGCCGTCGCGGTGATCACCCTCCTGGCCCGCTGGGCTGTGCAACCCCTCATACTGGTGCTGCCATGAAAAGCCGCCGAAGAAAGAGACAGAAGGCAGTCGAATTTATCAACGAGGCTCCACCTGCACGAAGGCCAGTGCGGGACTCCCGCCGTGTGCTTATCCTGCTGGATACAATCGCCCGTGAACAACTCAACCAGGATGCACGAAAGTGATGACCAATCCAACCCACAAAGAAAAACCCCGAGTCAAGGCTGCATTCTCGACTCAGGGCGAAACCGCGAAGGCTTCTTGCCCCGGTAAGGGAGTAGCTACGAATGGCGCAAATTGGCACCAGGATCAAGGGGGGATGCCGGGGCGGCACGTAGCGCTTGAACCCGGGGCACTTGCGAGTGGCCGGGTTTGCTTGGCAAGCGCGATGGAATACGGCTTCGTTGGTCCGCTGGATATTCCAACGGAGGCATTCCACCCGGACTTACTACCCGTGGCACGATTCGCCCGTGAGGCCCGGCAGAATGGAGCGAAGGAATACACAGGCGTTATTCTCTACATGACTCAAACGACGGAACCGGGAAAATCCCAGGACTTGCTCCGATCAAA
>JBIPMR010000814.1:0-2724 GCA_044369025.1 Luteolibacter sp. | reverse complement strand
CCCGCAAACACAAAGTTTCATGGACCGGCTTGGGCGATGGGCTCTGCGTGGTCGCGCCGCTGGGATTGTTCTTCGGCCGTGCGGCGAATTTCGTGAATGGCGAACTCTATGGACGCGTCGCCAACGGCGTTTCTTGGGCGATGAAATTCCCGCTTTCGCTCACGGAGGAGCCTGAAGAAGTGCAAAGCGCGGCCTGGCAGGCATGCACTCGGGTCGAGCCCAAACTGGCGGAGGCCAACGCGTTGGAGCAATTGATCGCGACCGCTCGCGAGAATCCCGAGGTTTCCAAAACCCTCGCCGAGTATTTGCAGCCGCGGCACCCCTCGCAGATTTACGAAGGCCTGCTGGAAGGGGCCTTGCTGTTCATCATCCTGTGGGTGGTGCGGATGCGTTTCAAAAACGCTCCGCACGGTCTCCTAACGGGTTTGTTTTTCGCGCTCTATCCGCTGTTCCGGATCATCGGCGAGCAATTCCGCGAGCCGGATGCCGAGATGATCGGCTTCCTCACCAAAGGCCAGTTCTTCTCGCTCTTCATGTTCGTTTTCGCCGCCTGTTTCCTGACCTATGCCTGGCAGGGCAGGGGGCGGGCAGGCCGGACACTCTGAGGAAATTTACTGGAAAAGCTCATGCGCGGTGTAGGCCATGCCGATGGCGGCGGCCGCATCGCCGCCGAGCGCCCACTCGAACTGCGTGGTGACCTTGTCGGGATCGAGCGGGCTGTTGCGATAGACCGGCCACGCGCGCTCGACGAATCCTTCCTGAATCCAAGCCATGTATTGGTCACGGAACGAAGTTTCCGCGAGTCCGCCGCCGATCACGACCAGGCCGGGATCGAAGACCCGCACCAAATCGGCGATGGCATAGCCAAGGATGAATCCCTGCTGTTTGAAAATTTGCACGGCGAGCGCATCGCCCTTTTCCGCGAATTCACGAAGGCGGAACGCCTTTTCCTCGACCGGCGTGTCACCCTCGTTGAGCGGGTGCCCGGCCCACTCCGGTTTCGCGAGTTCCAAGCGCAGCCGGCGGCGCAGCGCAACCAGTGAAACCCACGCCTCGGCACAGCCCTTCAGTCCGCACGAGCAAACCGGCAATTCGCCGTCGTCCTCGCGGAACGGCACGCTGATGTGGCCGACTTCGAGCGCCATGCCATTCGCGCCTTCATAACTGCGGCCACCGGGAAGCACCAGACCGCCACCCAACCCGGTGCCGGGGGCCACCAGCATCAAACTCCCGAAATGTTTCCGTCGCAGCGCATATTCACCGAGAGCTGCCGCGTTGCCATCATTGGTCATGAAAACCGGGACGCCGGTGCGGGCGGAAAGTTTTCCCCGGATATCCGTGCCTACCCAGTCTTCGCCGAGATTCGCACGGCCCCAGATGACGCCGTCGCTGCTCGGAGCAGGGACGTCCAAGCCGATTCCGGCGATAGCGCTGCGTTCGATTCCGGCAGCGGCGGCGAGCTGGTCGATCGCTTGATCGAGTTGGCCGAAAGTGGCTTCGTAGCCGTCCTTCACCAGGCTCCTGACTTCGGCAAGGGGGCCGGCTTGTTCGGTGAGATGATTTACCAAAACCGCTTTCACCGTCGTGCCACCGATGTCCAAACCGACGAAATAGGAAGAGTCATTTGCCATAGGCCAAGAGGGTGTGGAAGCGGGGCGGGGGTGTCAAGGCATTGGCCCGCGCAGGAATTCGATGGCATCGCGGAGGTCGTCCGCCGTCACCGATGAAATCACTTTGGCGCTGCCGAGTGCGTCCAACACCACGAAGCGAATCGCTCCGGCTGAAAACTTTTTGTCGCGCGCGAGTTTCTCCATCACGGTGGCGGTGGTGATTTCCTGCTTGAGCACCAGCGGCAGGTGGTATCGATCCAGCAACGCGATCACCTTCGCCGAGGCCGTCGGGTCCAGGCCGGCATGTCGCTCTGATAGAAACAACGCCGCGCGGATGCCCAGCGCAATGGCCTCGCCGTGGAGCATCTCGCCGTAGGGCACGGACGCCTCGATGCCATGTCCGATGGTATGCCCGAAATTCAGCAGGGCGCGGATGCCCAGCGTTTCATGTTCGTCCGCTTCCACCACGCGCGCCTTGATCGCGATGTTGCGCGCGATCAGACCGGCGGGAACCTCTCGGCCTGCCGGATCGAAATCCGCCAGATCATCGAGCATCGCCGCGTCCCGGATGGCGGCGTGTTTGATGGCCTCGGCAAAACCTTCGCAGAATTCACGGCCGGGTAGAGTCCGCAGCGTCTCCGGATCGACGATCACCAACCGCGGCTGATGGAAAGCTCCTAGCAGGTTTTTCCCTTCGCCGACGTTGACGCCGGTCTTGCCGCCGACCGAGGAGTCGACCTGGGCGACGATGGTCGTCGGGATCTGCACGAACGGAATGCCGCGGTAAAAAATCGAGGCGACGAAGCCCGCCAAATCGCCCACCACACCACCGCCCAAGGCGACGACCAGCGATTTGCGATCATGGCCGGCACGGATCATTTCGCGGCAGAGGGATTCCGCGTGGCCCATGGATTTCGACGCTTCACCCGCGGTGACCGTGTGCAAAGTGGGTCGGTAACCGGCTGCTTCCAAGGAGTCCAGCAACGCCCCCGCATGGAAACGGGCGACCGTTTCATCGCTGATGATCGCGGCGTGGAGTCCGGCGAGTCCGGCTTGGGAAATGAGTTCACCCGCCCGTGAAAGGGTGCCGGGTTCGACGAGGACATTGTAAGAT
>JBIPMR010000901.1:0-2725 GCA_044369025.1 Luteolibacter sp. | reverse complement strand
TTCCGGCGCCGCAGCCTTACGGCTAGGGGGCGACTGCAGAGCGATCAAGCTCATATAGCGGCCGGAAGCCCTTTGTAGGAATCTTTAGGCATGTGAGCCTTATGCGGAGTTTCTCTCCGCAGCCATACGTGGTTCGAGACATTTAGGTTACATCAATAATCACTTGTGCACCTTGCACTTGTACGGCGTTAGCCGGCGCCATAGGCTGCTAGCCGCGACTCTTTTGCCCTTCGCGCTTGCGTCGAGGGATCGAGCGGCAGCAGCGGCGTCAAAAGAGCTTACTTCAGTGCCACTTACTTCGCAGCGGAGCTCTTGACTCCGCAGCTGGGGGCTGCTCCGGGAAGCACGGTTGCGACCGTTCCCGAAAAGGATTGTATTGCGAAGTATGGCTGCAGCGGAAGTTGCGCCGGTGGCGGCAGCGGGAGCTGCGCCCGTGGCGGCAGCGGGAGCTGCGCCGAGACAGGTGTCGGGGAGCGACATGAGGCTGGCAGAGGTCTTCGCGGAGGGGACCGTTCCAGCGCCAGACTTGATTGGCTTCAACGACTGGCAGAGGTGGCGGAAGACCTCAGGGACGCGGCCGGGCCTCGCTAGAGGAGATCCGGCTACGTCGACGGTACCGCAAGAAGTTGCTCTGTGGAAGGGCACAATGGAGGAGTTGTATGGAGAGACTTGGCGAGAGGATCTCGCCGAGCTTGAGGCTGCCAAGGCAGTCGAAGTAACCGAGGATGGGAGGGCTGCAGCGGCCGGCAGTGCCGGTCCGAGCGGTCCCAGGTTCCAGGCCTCGTCAGGCGCAGCGACGCCGCGGCAGGGGATCCCGCCGCGGACCGCTGGCCACGACTCGCCCGGCGGAGGGAGCGTCGGAGCGGGCAGCGCGGGTTCGCGCGCCGAGCTGCCGACAGCGTCCAAGCTGTGGGAGGCCTTGCAGACGGAGTTCGACCCAGCACGGGAAGAACGGAGCGTTTGGCAGGCCAGAGTGTTGGAGGCCGTAGGCCGTTTGACCGCCATGGGCTTCGTGGTTCCGGAGTCGGAGATGGAGAAGACGATACGGAAAGCCGGGTACGCGGAGCTCATTCAGAAGATGGAGCTCGCGGAACAGGTCACGTTTCTGAAGGCTTCGTTTGGGCAGGTGCTGCTTGACGAAGAGAACTACGTCGAGACGGAGTATACGGCAAGGCTGGAAGCCATGATGGACATGCTGCGCGCCCGAGGAACGGCGCCCAGCCGTTCGGCGCACCGTATGTTTTCCGGATCAGAAACGAAGCCGAGCCCGGAGAGGCCGGGTCGGGAAGGCGATCTAAGAGACGAGGGCGGTGGGGCAGCAGGAGTTGCCACGCCATCCCGCGAGGGCGGCGCCGGAGGCCGTCATCCCGAGTTCCAGCTGCGCACGCCGCCTCCGAGAACGGCCGAGCGGACGTTGGAGCAGGAGGTCGCCTATCTGCGAGGCAAGCTCCAGGAGTCGGAGGACCGCCGGCCGCCGGGAGGCGCCGCGGAGAACGCACTAGCAAGGGCGATCGAGCTCCAGACCGAGGCGATTGCTCAGGCTTTGAAGAGCAAAGAAGTGCGGCACTCTACGATCAAGGTGTCTCCGACCTTCAAGTGGCCCACCCTAGGGGATGACGGGCCGGACTCGAAGGAAGTCGAGGAATTCTACGAGAAGTACGAGGACCTTTGCAGGCTTGCCAACGATGGCCGGGGAATGAGTGCTCTGGAGCACCTTACGACTCTTGTCAGCTGCCTGCGCGGCAGCAAGGAGAAGATCTACAGGACGGTGTACAAGAAGCATCGGAAACTTGGCACGGTCGACAAGGATCCGCTCCTGGTCTACAACGAGGTCCGAGACAGGCACATGCGCTTTATCGAGACGCCGATGGAGCGTCAGATGCGCGTGCTCGGCGAGTGGGACACCCTCTGGAAGGGAAATCGGTCAGCACTCCAGTTCGAGGCGGTCTTCGAGGAGTCCGTCACGGAGCTGGAGCTGGCAGGGCTCGCCAAGAACGAGCGAGAGCTGCTGCTCGGGTACCTCCAGAAGATCGGGCCGCAGATTGCGGCCGAGGTTCAGAAGGATGTTCGAGCTTGGACCGACCGCGAGGGAAAGGAGATCGCGAGGAGAGCGTGCAGTTGGGAAGAGGCCCATCGCATCCACGTCGAGCTTGAGGCAATCAAGGCTTCAGGCCGAGCGCTGGTCCCCGCCTACGCGATGTACGGCGCCAAAGGCGAAGGCAAGGGCGGCTTCAAGTCGTCCGGTGCAGCCGGCGGTGGCGGTGGCGGTGGCGGTGGCGGTGGCGGTGGCAGCGAGAAGCCAGTCTGCCACGAGATGCGAGACAAGGGCACTTGCCGCTTCGGCGAGAGCTGTCGTTACAGCCATGATCCCCAGGCTCTGGCCGCGGCGCGCAAGGCAGCGAAGGCGCTGACTGCTGCGGCCGCGAAGCTTGAAGTTGCAGCGTTCGAGTCCAAGAAGGGCGGCGGCAAGAGCAAAGGGAAAGGCACGGAGAAAGGCAAAGGGAAGCATAAAGGGAAGGGAGACTCGAAAGGCGGCAAGCCGCCGGGCATGTCCAAACTCGAGTTTCCGGACCGGTTCTGCCCGGATCTCCGAAAAGGGCAGGAGTGTCGTTACGGCAAGGATTGCCGGTTTTCCCACGAGAAGAAACGGTTCGATGCCGACGGGAAGCTCAAGGTGAAGGGCGCCGCGAAGATAGAGAAGGCTCATGCGGGCGCCGACGAAGAT
>JBIPMR010000812.1:0-2725 GCA_044369025.1 Luteolibacter sp. | reverse complement strand
CAGCTTTCCGATCCCACGCCCACCGCAACGCCGCCTCCGAAACCCGCGCCTTCCCGTGGCAAGACTCCCGTGGCGTGGATCGTGATCGCCGCCGGGCTGGTCTTGCTCGGAATTTTCATGCTCGCCATCAAACTGCGCCCACCCGCGCCGCCCGTTGCGCCGCGGGCGAGTTTGCCGGAGGCCGTGCTTATCGCCGAGGGCCTTCACCCCACGCCGGATGGCACCGAAGAACCGCTGCGGGCTTTCCGAATTTCGGCCCACGAAGTCACCATCGGCCAATACGCCGAGTTTCTGGAAACCCTCCAAATGCTCGCCAAGGACAACCGCCAGCGCACCTTCGACCACGAAAGCCAGCCTGCCGGAAAATCCTCCCACCTCCCGGAACGCTGGGCCGTGCTGCTCGACGCCGCCAAAATCAACGGCACTTGGATGGACCAGCCGGTGACTTTGGATTCACCGGTCGTCGGCGTCGATTGGTGGGACGCTTCCGCTTACGTCGAGTGGAAACAAGCCCGTCTTCCCACCCAGGAAGAATGGTTCGCTGCGATGAGAAAGGACGTCGCCAATCCCGCCACCCTTGTTCCCGGCGAATGGATGCCGGTGACTGCGATGACCGCGGACCGCACCCCGGCCGGGCTGATCGGCATGGCCGGATCGGTCTGCGAATGGACCCGCCGCCCGGCCGCCAATCCCGCCAATCCGCTGGGCGAGCGGCTGTGGGTCATCATCGGCGGATCGTACCTGAAACCCGGCAGCAACGCGCTTTCCCGCGAGTGGGTCAGCGACCGCGGCCTGCGCCGCCCGGATCTGGGTTTCCGCGTGGTGTTCGATGCGCCTTGAGTCAGTCTGCGGCTGGCCGCTCCAGCTCTTCGATCACGGTGGGCAGTTTCAAATGCTCGATCGCATCGCCCAGCGCCTTCTGCTCCAGCGAATCGCGGGTGCGTCCGGCGACCGCTTCGAGGATGGGAATCGAGTCGCGACTGCCAAAACTTACAATCGCCGCCAGTGCGGCCGCCCGGATTTCGGGAAGCGGGTTGAGCAGCTCGGCTTGGATTTTTCCCAGCGATTCCGCGTCTTCGAACCACGCCAGGTCGTCGAGTTCCGCCGTCCTTGCCTCGATCCAGTCCTCATTTTCCGCAGACCCTGCCAAATACGGCGACTCCACCGGCGCCGGCAAACCGGCCAAGCGGCTGCGCGGAGCATCGGTCGCCGGCCGCGGCAGCTTGCGGGGTGGCTGATCCGGCAGATTTTCCGACTCCCTGACCCGCGACTTCGCCCCGACCGCAGAACCCGCGCTTGGCCGCGGATCGGATGGCCGGGAAATGACGACAACCACCGCCACGGCGACCGCCAAGCCCGCGATCAAGCTGCCATAAGCCTGTTTCATCGAACGATCTCTGCCTGCCTGCCGGTCAGACGCAAGGTTCCTTCGTAGAGTGCGGTGCCGCCTTCGAACGAACCTTTGCCGCTGACCATGCTTTTGCTGGCGCCGCTGATGATTCGCACGCCGTCGTCGTCGGGCTCCCCGGCCTTGAAGTCCTCGTCGGCAATTCCGGACACGGAGCCTTTCAAGTCCGGCAGATCGATGACGAGGCGGATCGGGAAGAAGTTTTTGCTGGTTTCCGTGCCGGTCACCAGGTTGCGCTGGCCATCGAACAGGTTGTTTTTGTCATCGAAGCTGATCCGCAGGTATTCGCTCACGACGCTCAACCGCCTGCCTTTGGAATCCGCCACATAGACCGTGGCATCGCTGGCGACTTGCAGCTTGGAGCCGTCGGGAAACCGGGTGCCGCGGGCTTTGGCGATGAGGCTGAGCAGTTGTTTCGAATCGACACGGGAATTGCTCACCTTGCCTCTTTCCGTGGTGCTCGAGGTGCTGCGGGTGGCCTGCGTGGAACGCTTCAGTTCCAGTTTCAGCACCGAGTCCACTCGGCCATGGAGGGAAATCGCAGAGCCGAGCAACAAACTGGTGATGAGGAGACGATGGAGTTTCATGATTTTTTAAAAGGTGACTGGGCAGTTCCCGGGAAAAAAGTCGGACTTTGATCCAGGAGTTGCGAGACCCTGAGACTACCTCCCGACTCCTGAAATTCAATTGAAACTTACAAACCGGCAAATCCGGCTCTTTCAATGGCCTTCACCCCAAAAGCAATTTCCTAGCAATAAAACCTTTGACAACGTATATTTATCATATACAAAACTGTATCCGTCCCGTTACTTTTGTCGAAATTATTAGAAATTTCAGTTCGAAGGCGGTTCGGTTTAACTCACCAACTCCCAGATCGCGCTATGAAAATGCTTGTCGTTTCCGGATTCACAATTCTTGTCTCAGCTTCGTTTAGTTTTGGGGCAGTCATCAATTTACCGAAGACTCCATTTGTAGAATATCCTTGGAAGCAGGGATTTGAGCACACAATTCCCGAAGGACCACTTGCTGGATTTTCGTTTGCTGCGTTTCGCCCTTCTTTTTCGGTGCTGTCCAATGAGTTTGGACCTGATATTTGGACTAACACAGGCTTGATGATTTTAGCAGGCTTTGAATCGGTAGGACCATATAAAGTGGAAACATTGATCAGTAAAGCAACAGGCCATCCACGGCAGTTATCAAAGGGTGACGTCATCGGACCATTCGTTCTCGGTGCAAGTTGGCAGAGTCAGGCGTCTTTTGAGAGCGAGAGTGGACCACCTTCGACACCAGGAGGCGAATTTCTTGCATTCCGGATTA
>JBIPMR010000811.1:0-2727 GCA_044369025.1 Luteolibacter sp. | reverse complement strand
CGCAGGCTGGTGATGATTCGATCTTTCCATTCCAGATGGTTGCCCATGTGGAAAGCCACGACTTTCCACTGGTTGCTGCCGGTGTAGCTCGTGGTCACGCTGCGGGACGAGAGGTAGCCGGAGGTATCCAAGCGCTCCCAGTAAAGCTGAGGCGCTGCGGTGCCGGCGGTCTTCATGCGCACGAGCAAGTAAGGCGAGGCATTGCCGGAGACCCGCAGGTTGGACTCGGTCATCTGGGCGTCCGTGTTGCTGGAAGTCGCGCCCAGCACACCGCTTGCCACGGTTGCATTGGAAAACCCGCCGAAAGCGGCCCAGCGCTCGAAATTTCCGGGGATGTTGAACTCGTTGCTGGCGTAAGGCGTGGTTCCATTGACCGAGCGGAAAGGATCGGTGCCCGCGGCCGCCTCATTTCCATCCGGAGTGCCGTCCGCGTCCGAGTCCACTACCGGCAGGGTGATGTTGGAGGACCAAGTCAGGTTGTAAGTCTGCCGGGTGGTGGTGGCGACCGGACGGACGTAGAAGTCGCCGTTAGGTTCCAGATGGAATCCTGAAGTCGTTGCGGATTTGAGGGCGTCGAGCGAGCTCCGCGAGGTCATGCCGCTGACGGCGATGCCCGGAAGTTTTCCAAAGTGCTTGAAGCAGACGAGCAGGTCGTCACCCGGGAAAGCGTCGTCCATCGTCATGATCACCTTGCGCGTGGACGGCAGCGAGTCGTAGTGATAGGTATAAAGATAATCCTCGCGGACGACCAAAGGTAGCTGGTGTTGTTCCTTGTAACCATTGATATAGTAAACTCCGGCAGTCGGGATTCCCGGCTTGGTCCGCAGCACGCTGATGTTTGGGTTGAGATCCGAGGCGATACCGTAGGTCATCCGGCACTGGGCAAAGCGCCGGTCGCTGCGATACATGTTGGTCCACGAAGAGGGACGGGTTTCCCCGGTGGTGAGGAGGAAGGGATGATTGCTGACAAGCGAACTGTTCGGGACGCCGCCGATCGAGCCATCGACATCGAGAATGACCTGCGCCCACATCCGCGGGTGGCCGGGATCATTGGCGCCGATGTTGGCGGGCGGGATGATGTTGTAGTTCGTCAGCGAGGAGCGCACCGGAGCGACGGGATCCCAGGTGAATCCTTCGAAAACGTGGTTCGGGTGCTTGGTCGCGGCTCCGATGTTTTGGAACAACCTCGTGTTGGACGCGTTGTAGCCCACCAGATGGTTGTTCTTCATGCGGCCGGCTCCATCATAGATCGCATAGACTGTGCGCGTCTTGCTGGATGGCAGGATGCCGAACCCGGAATCGGCGATCATCAACGACTGTTCGCAAAGATGATAGGTGGCGAGGAACAGATTGGTCTCGTTGTCGGAGAAGACGTTGTTGTAATAGACGACATTTTTCCGCATCCCGCCGATTCCCGCGTAGAGGGCCACACTGTTGGAATACCAGGTGCAGTCGTTGAAATAGAAAGGACCGTTGTTGGCCCATTCCGCGTTGAGCACGAGTTTGTCTGTCGAATCCACCTGATCATTGATGTCCAGACCGCTGGCGCAGCTGTGCGCAACATTCCGGTCGAAGGCACCTAGCGGTTCCTTGTATGGTTCCATGCTGCTGAAGCGCGGGTGGGTGGCGGACGCGTTGAGCGGTTTTTTCGGAAAGGCGAACCAGTATCCTGTCCCGTGCGTGCCGGCGGCGATGTTGTCGGTGAGTGTATTGTTCGGGTTGGTGATCCAGAAGCTGGAGGGAGATCGGTTTTGGATGGTGTTGAAGGCGTTATCCGTCTGAATGACCTCCTCCCCGGCAAGCGGCCGCATGCTTCCGAGCACGACGTTGCGGGTGATCACGTTGAACCGCTCGGATCCATCTTCGAGGAAAATGCCGTGTCCCAGGTGGTCATAACAGAAATTGTTATCCACCCAGGTGGACTCGGTGCCGTGGATGGTGATGGCCCGGTTGAAGGAGCGGTGCACCGCGTTATCCTTGAAATACTGGCCGGCACCCTCCTGCGCGCACATGTGCCAGTGCATCGGATACCGGCCGAGCAAGCTTTTCTGTCCCATCCGGAAGAGCTCCACGCCCTGGATGAACGCATACCCGGAGACACCGCTGCCCGGCATGACCATGATATGGCCGCCGAAGCCCGAGGTCTCGGAGGCGGCATCGCCCTGGATCTTGATGTTGCGGCTCAACAGACCGACTTCCGCCCTGAGATTGGCGGTCCATGATTTCCCATCGCTGCTGCGGGTCCGCGTGGTGGTGCTGCCGTTGTGCAGGTAACTCAGGCCCGGGGTGAAACTCACGGTTTTCCCGCTCACCGCGGTGATCGTCCGCGTTTCCGCCTCATTCCATGCCAGTCTGCTGGAAGTGACCAAAATGGTGTCGCCGACCTGCCAGTCGATGGTGTCGGATAGAGTGATCGAAGTTGCTCCGGCTGCGGCATTCGCACCCAGAAACGTCCACTCGGTGCGATCCCTGCCGTGGATCCGGAGGGTGCCACCCTGTTGCGCGCCTAGCAGCTTCGCCCCCATCGACATCACGGTTTCGGTGGGCAGTCCCTTGAGCGTAAGGGTGAATTTCTGCAAAAACCGGTTGGTCGCCGTGCCGACCTCGAAGACGGCACCGCTGCCTTGCACGAACAACGAGTCGCAAATCAGGGTCCGGTCCGCCCGCTCCACCTCCAACCGTCCGGCGACGGTAATTCCACCGCATTCGACGTTCGCGTTGAGGGTC
>JBIPMR010000110.1:0-8423 GCA_044369025.1 Luteolibacter sp. | reverse complement strand
ACAAAGTTGAGATTCTGCGCTCCTTGGCCGGTGAGAACGGCGGCGGCGACTCCGATCACCCTCCCCGTCTGATCGATCACGGGTGAACCGCTGGAACCCGGAGAAATCGGAGAAATCGGCGCGGTGACCTGGAGGAACTCCCCGCCGTTAGGCATGAGTTTCCCGGCAAACTCTTGCTCGGTGCGTCTGGAGGAAAGAATTCCTTCCGGGAGTGTGCCCGATAGCCCGTGAGGCGATCCGAACACGGCGACGGGCGTGCCAACTTTGAGGGGCGCGCTTTCGCCAAATTCGAGAAACGGCAGGTTGCTGGCTTTGATGGTGATCAGGGCCAAGTCAGCGGCGGGATCGGTGGCGGTGATGCCGGAAACCGTGAACTCCGCCCCTTGGGTAGTGCGGGCAATGAACGACTCCCCTCCGTCCACAACGTGGAAGTTGGTCACGGCCAAGCCGTCGCCAGAAATGGCAAAGGCGGTGCCGGTGCTGACTAGTTCGCCGGCAGCGTCCTTCACTTCGAGCCGGAACACTGCGGGCGCGATGCGCTGGGCGAGCGCTTCCAAGTCAAACTTGGCCGCCTCGCCCGCCAACATTCCGAATCCCTCCGCAAAAATCGCGGGACCTTCGGACTTTATGGAAAAAACGTCAGCCATATCGGTTTCGACGGACGGGCCTTGGCGGCCAAAACGAGTTACCAGATGGAAAACATCAGCGAAAACGTGGCCGCAGCCAGCGGTTCCAGCCCCGACCCGGCCAAATCCCTGGTCAGTTTGTGGAGAAACTCCAAAGCCCACAACGCCAAGATGATCGGCCCTTGGACCCACTCGGGACTTGGCGTGGTGGTGGATGCCTACGGCACGGTGTTCGCCACCCAGCGGTTTGCCACCGTCTCGCGTTCCCAACTGTTCTTGCGCGAGCGCTTCAATCGCTTTTGATTGGCGCCATGCCCGACCTCACCTTCGAAACCGCCTGCCACGCCCGCGGTCTGCAATGGATCGCCGGAGTGGACGAGGCGGGGCGAGGCCCTCTGGCCGGACCGGTGGCGGCGGCGGCGGTGATCCTGCCGCCACACTTTTCGTGCGATGGGCTCGACGATTCGAAAAAACTGAGCGCCGCCCGCCGCGAACATTTATTTGAAACGATCACCCGGGACCCGCGGATCGTGTGGGCGGTGGCGACGGCGGATCACGAGGAAATCGATCGTTGGAACATCCTGAGAGCCACCCATCTGGCGATGCGCCGGGCGGTGGAGGCACTGGGCCGGATTCCCGACCATTGTTTGATCGACGGGCTGCCGGTCAGGGATTTCCCGTTTTCCCATGATGGGATTGTGAAAGGCGACGGGCTTTCGTTGTCGATCGCGGCCGCGAGCATCATCGCCAAGGTGACGCGGGACCGGATCATGCAGGGGATTGATCGGGAGTTTCCCCAATTCGGCTTTGCGAAACATCAGGGATATGGCACCAAGGGACATCTTGAAGCGTTACGGATTCACGGCCCTTGTCGCCATCATCGTCGCTCGTTTCAGCCGGTCGCTCAACTCGCCCTGCCGCTTGACGACCGCTGAGGGCGAATTCCGCGACCGGATCTGGCTGGGCGATTTCGGTGAACGGGTGGCCGCCGACTGGCTGCGGGCGCAGGGATGCCGGATTCTGGCAAAAAACTACCAAGGCCCGAAACGCGGCGAGGTCGATATCATCGCCCGCGACGGAAAACTGCTGCTGTTTGTCGAGGTCAAAACCCGGCGCGAGGGCAGCAAGATCCGCCCGCTGGATGCGGTGAACCGGGAAAAACAGCAATTGATCGAGCGCGGTGCCAACGCATGGTTGAAGCGCCTTGGGCATCGTGATCTGCCGTGGCGCTTTGACGTGATCGAGGTTTTTGTGAAGGAGGGGGTGAAGCCGCGGATCAATCAGGTGAAGGACGCGTTTTAGTTGCGGGATCCCACTTGCGGAGCGTCACCGGCCCGCTCATCCTCGCCCGACGTTTCATGGATCATTTCTCAGACTCAATGGCATGGCTGGCAAGGCGGGATGGCAGCGCGGTGATAGGCCACGGGCCGTTTCAGGCCTCCGCCCAACCGCCGACCCACGGGCTGGCGTTTTACGTGCAGGACTTCGCCATGACCGATTCCGAGCCGTGGAAAACCCCGCATCACGTTGAAGAGATCACAGTTGTGGGGCTTGCGGACCGTTTTGCCGATGGGGCTGCCGCGGATTTCGAGTGGGCCGCGCTGGACGCCGCGTCGTTTTCGGTCGTTTTCCAAGAGGTGATGTCGTGCGTCCACGGGGGGATTTTTGAAAAGACCGTGCCGGTGGTGACGGAATGCGGAAAAGCATCAGGAGCACCCGGCCCCGCGATCATCGCCGCGATGACGCGCCAGGCGGCGCCGCTTTATTCTTACGGCTGGGTGGAGGGTGCCCGCGGATTTGCGGGGGCCACGCCCGAGCTGTTGTTTTCGATGGATGGCAACCGCCTCGAAACCATGGCACTTGCCGGAACCGCGAGAAGCGAGGATCGCGAGGTGTTTGCGGTCGATGAGAAAGAAATCCGCGAGCACGAATACGTCGCCCAAACGCTGGTTTCCAAACTTTTGGGCCTCGGGCGCGTTGAGCGGATGTCCCGGGAAATCCTCGACCTCGGGCCCATCGTGCATTTCCTCACCACCATCGGACTGGACCTCCAAACCCCGCAAGCGGCTGAGCATCTGCTGAGACGACTTCACCCGACACCGGCACTCGGCCCGCTTCCGCGCACCGATGAGACGCTCGGCAGGCTGCTTGAATGGCGAAACCGCATGGGCTGCCCGCCGCAGTTTGGCGCTCCTTTCGGGCTTTGGGACGAAGGACGCTTCGATGTGATCGTCGCCATCCGCGGGATCTGGTGGGATCATGAGGATTTGATGCTGCCGGCGGGCTGCGGAATCATCGAGGCCAGCCGGCTTGTCAATGAATGGCGTGAATTGCGACTCAAGCGCGAGGCGGTGAAGCGTTTTCTGACGATGCCCGAGCACCCACAGAGGCACCAGCCGCGGCGGCCGCACGAGCCGTAAGCCACTGAGCCTGAGTCTGCCGGTATCCGCAGATAGTCCGGATAAGTTTTTAGTTAAAAAAGATTGAACATTTAAAAAAAAACAACAGAATCCCGAGCATCTTGAGTCACGGGTTTATGTTTACCAGATGTCATGCACGCCACCTTTTCAGCACCACGCTGTCGGCGTTCACTTGGCTTGCCATCACCGATGCGGAGGCGGCCAGTCCGGCCCAAGTCACCAATCCGATCAGCCGAATCGCCCGGGTTTTTGACTCACAACTCGTTAAAACAGAGGATCGGGTCTCTTGGCTCGACACCCGCGTCGCGACCTTCGCCCAACACCGCGAACACGCGATGAAAGTGGCACTCGGCTTCCGCGGCAGCCGGGGAAACCCGGGCGGGGCCGACCCGTCGGTGACTTTGGATTTGGGAAGGGCATTCCCCTTGGACACCATCTTTCTGGTGCCTGCCCAACGGGAATTTTTTGAAGATTCCGGCATTTTCCCGAAACGTTTCACCATCGAGCTGTCCAACCGCGAGGATTTCGCGCAGCGGACCATTCTTTACACCTCCGGTAAAGCGCCTTACCCCGCTTCCGACGGCAATCCGGTGCCCTTCAGCACCCGTGACAGCGCCCGCTACGTCCGCCTGACCGTGCACGAGGGTCACAACAAGGGGGTGCTGGATTTGTTCGGGCTGTCCGAGATCGCGGTTATTTCCAAGCGCGAGCCGGTTTCCTTCGGAGCCACCGTCACCAGCGTGGGAGGCCTGGACGCCCCCGGAATCTGGTATCCGGCCGCCCTCACCGACGGCCAGACCCCTCTGGGAATCTGGCAGAACGGATTGATGTCCGGCAAGGATACCGGCGATTGCGTCACGGTTGCGGCGGCCGGTGACGGCGTTTCCTGGTCGATCCCACTGGATGCGCCCGCCGCGTTGGACCGCGTGGTGCTGTTTCCCTATCAACTGAGCAGATCCTTCGAAGCATCGATCCTTCCGGACTCGATCGACGTTCACGTGCAAGGTGCCGACGATCAACCGGAAGAGCTGGTCTATCAGTGGACCAATCCCCTTTCCGGAGCCAGCAGCATGACCCCGCTGATGATTCCGTTGAACGGGAAAATCGCGAAAAGCATCCGGCTCACCGGTGTCCGCCCCTATTTGATTGGCGACCAGAAAGTCCACGCGCTCTCGGAAATCGAAGTTTGGTCGAAAGGGGGAAATCTCGCCCACAAGCGGCCGGTGACGCGCACCCGCGGCACTGAAGCGACCGCCGTCTCCTCCCTCACCGACGGCTTCACTTCCGAAAAACAAATCATTCCGGTATCCACCTGGCTCGAACAGCTCCACGAACGCGGGCGGATCGAGCGCGAACTCGCCTCGCTGCGCCCGATTCATCGCCAGCTTGCTTCGGAAAGCGAATTGAACGCGACCTGGGGCTCCGCCGTCATCCTCGGGCTCACGTTTTTGATCCCGGTGTTCATCGTCGAACGCCGGCGCTTGATGTCGAGGGACCAGCTCGACCAGCTGCGCAAACGCATCGCCTCCGACCTGCACGACGACATCGGCAGCAATCTCGGCAGTATTTCCCTCATCGCCCGCACCGCCCGCAAGGACCTTGTCCGCCTGCAAGGCCCCGAGGAAGTGGCCGAAGACCTCGGCGAGGTGGAATCCATCGCCCGCGAAAGCTCACTCGCCATGCGCGACATCGTCTGGTTGTTGGAACGCCGCCAGGACTCCATCGGCGACCTCGTCCAGCGGATGCGCGAAACCGCCGGCCGCCTGCTGCGCGAGATCAGCTACACGCTGGAATGCGATTCCAACAAGACGGCGGCCAAGCTTTCGCTCGACGCCAAGCGCCACCTTTTCCTGTTTTACAAAGAGGCGATTCACAACGTGCTCAAGCATTCCCATGCCAACAACGTCTCCATCCGGCTCTGGGATGAAGACGACAAGCTCGCCATGGAAATTTTGGATAACGGCGTCGGACTACCGATGAACGACCAGGAAAGCCCGGCAGCCGTCCGCAAGCTCGAAGACCGCGCCCGGGTGCTCGAAGGCCTGCTGCAAATCGCCTCCTCCAAAGAAACCGGCACCCGGATCCGCCTGCTGGTCAAACGCTCCCACCTCACCGCCCACCCCAACCTGTCATGATCGCCGCTGCCAAATCCGCCACTTGCATCTGGATTGTCGAAGACCACGAGGTGTTCGCCAAACAGATCCGCCGACTCATCAGCAGCGAGGAGGACATGGTCTGCCCGCACCATTTCACCAATGCCGCAGACCTCTTCGACAAATTGAAATTCACCAACGAACGCCCGGAGCTGTTGCTGCTCGATCTGGGACTTCCCCGCCGTGACGGGCTGGAGGTGCTTGGCGACATCCGCGTGCTGCTGCCGGAAGTGAAGGTCCTGATTCTAACCGCCTCCGACGACCGCGAAAAAGTCTATCGCGCGATCTGCAACGGCGCGGCGGGCTATCTGCTCAAAACCGCCGATCCGGATGAAATCCTATCAGGCATCCGCGACGTCATCCACGGCGCCTCAGCCCTCAGCGCGCCGATCGCCAGCATGATCCTCCAGGGTTTCGCGCGCTATGGCCCGGTCGAGCACATCGAGCCGCTGACCGGCCGCGAAGAGGAAGTCCTGCGTTTCCTGGTCAAAGGACTGATCAAAAAGGAAATCGCCGACCAACTGTCCATTTCCCAACACACCGTGGACATGCACCTGCGCTCGGTCTATCGCAAACTTCAGGTCCGCTCGCAAACCGAAGCCGTGTCCAAGGCGTTGCGCCAGGGAATCGTCTGAACCGTTTTGTCTGGAGTCATCGCCAGTCGTTGGGCGATGCGATGTTAATGCAAAAGCCCCCGGCTCGATTCACGAGCCGGGGGCTTTTGAAAATCGTAGGATCCGGAATCAACCGGAGTGGCTCAGCCTTCCTCTTCCTTGGTGTCACCTGCGTCCACCGAGATGATGAGCGTGGCGATCACCTCCGGGTGAAGACGGACGGAAACCTCGGTCTTGCCGGATTTTTTGATCGGCTTTTCGAGTTCGATCGCGTGACGGTCGATGACGATGCCAGCGGCTTCGAGTTCCTTGTGGATGTCCATGTTGGTGACCGAACCGAATGCCTTGCCGCCTTGACCGGTGGAAAGGGTGAACTTCGGCCTGATCTTCGCAATTTTGACGGCGAGTTCCTGAAAAACCACCAATTCCTCGGCTTCGCGGGCGGCGCGGTTCACCTTGAGTGCTTCAACGTGGCGGAGGTTCGACTTGCTGGCTTCGAACGCCTTGCCTTGTGGAATGAGAAAGTTGCGGGCATAGCCGGCGCGGACTTTGACGACATCAGCTTCGGCACCAAGGCCTTCGATTTTTTCTTTGAGAATTACTTGCGCGTTGGCCATGGGAATCAGAGGTAAAAGTTCGTTTGGGGGCGGCGATTTAGGCTTCATCGCAAAACGAGTCAAGAAGAATGAACCCTTATTCGGCGCGGCGGGTGAGAAATCATGGTTTCCGAATCAATCCGCCACGGGATGCGGGCGCGCAAATCAAATTCACCCGCCAGATTCGCCTTCGTTTTCCTTGCCCGCTCCAAGCGCCCCGCCCACCCTCCGCGTGTGGCGGACGAGACTGACGAGAATCCCATGAGCGAACTGCTCCGGGCGCTGGAGGCGGGCGATTGCTCGGCGCTGCTCGCGGCCGCCGAGGACGTCCACTACGCCGACCTCGCCCATCTCTACGAAAACCTCGACGACGAAAAACGCGACCTGTTCCTCAAAACCATCGGTCCCGAACTCGCGACCGACCTGATCGCGGAACTCCCCTACCCGCTGATCGAGGGCGCGCTGGACCATTTCAAACCCGCCCAGCTCCGAGTGCTGTTAGGAAACCTCTCGGACGATGACCGGGTGGACGTTTTCCAGGTCGTCAGCGAGAAGGCGCAGGTCCGGTTCTTCAGTCTGCTAGGTCCGCGCGACAAGGAACTCACCCGCAATCTCCTCAAATACGAGGAGGACACCGCCGGCGGCCGGATGACCACCCAGGTCGGCCGGATCACCGCGGACATGACGGTGAAACAGGCGATCACCGTGCTGCGCCGCGACCGCGACGACGCCGAGACGCTGGCGCGGATTTTCGTGGTCGATGAGCAAGGCCGGCTGGTCGGGAAAGTGCGTTTGCGCGATCTCGCGTTCAGCACCTGGGACACGCCCATCCACGACATCATGGAAGAGGCGGACGAAACCATCCTCGCCTCCGCCGACCAGGAAGAAGCCGCCCGCACGCTTTCGAAGTATGACCTGGTCGTGCTGCCGGTGGTCGATGAATTCCACCATTTGTTAGGTGTGATCACCTACGACGATGCGATGGAAATTCTCCAGGAAGAATCCACCGAGGACATCGAAAAACTATCCGGTATCGGCGGCGAGCAATCGGAGGTGGCCTACCTGAATACGAGCGTCGGTTTGCAATACCGCCGCCGTGTCACCTGGCTCGTCGGGCTGGCGTTTTTCTCGATCATTTCCGGCTATGTGATGTTCCGCTTCAGCCAGGTCCTGGAGCAAGCCTTCGTGCTTTCGTTGTTCCTGCCGATGGTGGTGGCCGCCGGCGGCAACTCCGGCGGCCAGTCGGCGACGATGGTCATCCGCGCCATGGCCTTGGGTGAAATCAGCAGCGGCAACGCGCTGCGCATCGCTTGGAAAGAAGCCCGCACCGGCATCGCCCTCGGCCTGACGCTGGGCGTCACCATGTCCGCCTTCATCGCCTTCATTCTGCCGCACCTGCAGCAGACCACCGGCTCGCATTTCGACTTCCTCCACCTCGCGATGGCGGTCTCCTTCGCGCTGACCATCCAGGTCTTTTCCGCCACCGTCCTGGGTGCGCTGCTGCCGATCTGCGCCCGCGCGATCAACCTCGATCCGGCGGTGGTCTCCGCCCCGTCGCTGGCTTCGACCGTGGATATCACCGGCATGATGATCTATTTCACCATCGTCGGCGCGGTGCTGCATCTGCACTGATCGATCAACCGAACGCACCTAACAAAACCGCGAGTTCGTCCTCGACCATCGCCGGATCGGATAGAGTTTCCGCGACCTCGCGCCTGAGCAATTCGCGGTAGCGTTTCCGCAGCCGGTGCACCGCCACCCGCAGCGCGCCTTCTTCCATCAAAAGCCCGCGCGCCACCTCGCCATAGGAAATCCCGCCTTTTCCCACCGTGAGGAACTCCTTCAGCTGCTCGAAGCGCGCGCCCTGCCCCTCCGCCACGGCTTCCTCGCGCAGTTTGGAAACCACCCTCTCTAACAAAGAAATCGCCCACTCCCGGTCATACGCCGCATCCGGCGGGATCTGACCGCCGTCCGCGATTTGAAACTGCGTATCCGCGCTCTGCCAATCCAGTGA
>JBIPMR010000809.1:0-2730 GCA_044369025.1 Luteolibacter sp. | reverse complement strand
AGCATATTTCCGACCGCATGCTTACCGCCATGAAGCGCGTGACCAGCGGCGACTACATCCGCGACCTGCTGCGGCGCATGCGCGCCGGCATCCCGGGCCTCGGCATCCGCACCACTTTCATCGTCGGCTTCCCTGGCGAGACCGAGGAGGATTTCCAAGAGCTGTTGGAGTTCATCCGCGAGTTCCGCTTCGAGCGTGCCGGCGTTTTCCAATACTCGAAAGAAGAAGGCACCCGTGCCCACAAGATGGATGGCCACCTCCACCACGCCACCCGCAAAAGCCGCTGGTCCCGCGCCATGGCCGAGCTCCAGAAGATCGCCGGCGAAACCAACCAGGCCCAAGTCGGCAAGGCCGTCCGCGTGTTGGTCGAACAACCCGGCGTCGCCCGCACCCAGTGGGACGCCCCGGAAATCGACGGCTCGGTGATGGTGGATGAGAGCATTCCCGTCGGCGAATTCGCCGACATCACCATCGGCGACTGGCGCGGCTACGACCTTGTCGCCGCCAGATAGATCAGCAACTGGACGCTCCTGTCCGGCTGCTGCATGGCCACCAACCGTCTTGAGGCTCTCAGCGATGGCGTCATCGCCACCATCCGGCTGCAGGGATCGCACCTCGATTTCTAGGGCGTCAGCGAGCTTTCTGCGGCGGAATCCTTTTGCGCTGCAGTGCGCAGTTCCTCCATCAGCGCGCTTAACTCGGCGCCGGCCTCATCAAGGGCACCCACCGCTTTCTCCACCAACTGCCGCAGCTCGGCCGCGTCTTGCGGGAGCTTATCTCGCAGGACGCAGAGCAGCAATTGGGCGCCCAAGAGATTCTGGCAGGTCGAGTGGTGGAGCCGGTCGGCGATCTGCCCGGGCGTCAGCGACGCCGCTTTTCTGGCAACGGGTTTTTTCCGCAGAGGCGGGGGGGTGTTTCGGACATGCGATTCCGGGGGCCGGGCTTCGATTTCGCGGGCAGCTTCCTCGAGGGCTTCGCGGAGATCTTCTCCACCGAAAGGTTTGACGATGTGCCGCCGGAAACCCGCGGCCCTGCTGCGTGCGAGGTCACTTTCCGCGGCGAACCCGCTGATCGCCACCGCATAGACGGGCTGAGGAAATTGCGCTTGTTTCAACAGCTGCCAGCCATCCCCGTCGGGCAGCCCAAGATCGGAGAGAAGGACGTCGCAGTGCTCGGTCGGGCTGGCTGCCAGCGCGGCTTGCATCGTGCACGCGGTGGTCACCGAGTGGCCGATGCTTTCGAGATACATTTTCAGGTATTTCAGCGTGTCAGGATGGTTTTCGACAACAAAGATTCGCATGGCGGTTGTGAATTGGGGTGCTCTTTAGCCAGGAAGCCACACGTGCAAGGTCGCACCCTGGCTGGGGCCGGGGCTTTCGGCCCAAATGCGGCCGCGGTGGGCGGAGATGATCGCCGCAGAGATCGCCAGCCCAAGGCCGAGGCTGACATGCTCGCTCTTCTGCTGGGCGCCGACCTGCTCGAAGGGCTGGAAGATCCGCTCGAGATCTTCGGCGGCGATGCCCGCGCCGGTGTCGGTGATGGAGATTTGCAGGGCGCTTTGATCGCGCGCGGTATGCACGCTGATGGTGCCGCCGCGGGGGGTGAATTTCACGGCGTTGCGGAGCAGGTTGCACAGCACCTGCCGGAGCCGCGCGGGATCGGCTTCGACCGTCGCGGGCGCGGCGCCCGGCACCTGTCGCACGGCAATCCCTTTTTCCTCCACCTCGGAGTGCAGCATCTCGAGTGCAAGGGCGATGGCCTCATGCACGTCCACGATTTTGAAATCAAAGCGCATCTTTCCCTGCTGGATGCGGGAGACATCGAGCAGGTCGTCGATCAGCTGCGCTTCGAGCACGATGTTGCGGTGGATCATTTCAAAATCCTCGCGCAAATCTTCCGAAAGTTTCTCCGACTTGGCATGCACTTCGGACACCAGCAGCACCGGCGTGAGTGGTGTCCGCAGCTCGTGGCTGAGCGCGGCGAGGAAGCGGTCCTTACTCCGGTTTGCGGCCTCGGCGGCCTCCTTGGCTTCACGCAGGCGAGCGGCGGCCAGTTTGCGCTCGGTGATGTCCCGGATGACTCTGGATGTGCCGATGATCTTGCCCGCCGCATCTCTCATTGGCGAGACGGTGATCGACGCGTGAAATTCCCGCCCGTCTTTGGCTTGCCGGGTCGCTTCAAAAGTTCCCCCGCGCTTCCCGGTGACGATTTTACGCTGAAGCTCGTGCTCGGCCGCATGCCCGGCTTCGGGGATGAGCCGCAGGATTGACGTGCCGATGATCTCTTCCGCGCCGTAGCCGAAGATTTGTTCCGCCCCGCGATTCCAACTGGTGACGATCCCGTCCAGGTCTTCGCTTAAAAGCGCGTCGTAGGAGCATTCGACGATCGCCGCCAACCGTGCCGTGACCTCCTCGGCGAGCTTGCGCCCGGTGATTTCCGTGGACACGCCGATGAGCTGCCACACCGCTCCCGTGGCGTCGCGCGCGAAGACGGCGTCGTGGCTGTGGAACCACCGCCATCCGCCGGCGCGGTCGCGCATCCGGAACTCGAAGGCCGCGACTTCGCCATCGGCGAGCGAGCGCACCCGGGCGATGTGTTCTTCAAACCCCGGGAGGTCGTCCGGGTGCATCAAGCATCGCACCACCTCCGCACCCATGGCGTGAACTTCTTCCGCTGAATAGCCCAGCAGGGACTCGAGGGTGCGATTGATGAACACGTTGCGCTTTTCGA
>JBIPMR010000810.1:0-2730 GCA_044369025.1 Luteolibacter sp. | reverse complement strand
GGGCCGCCCACGACGATGCCCATGATTTTGGTGGCACCATCTTCCTCGGCCTGAAGCAGCGCGCCGATCCCGACGAGTTCGTTCTTCATTCCATCCTTGAAGCGGTTCATTTCACGGAAACTCATGTAGTCCGTGTGCGGATCATAACTGCGCGCCACCGAACTGAGAAAATAATTGGCGATCTCTTCGCTGTCCACATCCTTCACACTGTTCAGGAAGCGTTTGTAGCGGAGGGAAACCTTCTCCTTGGGCGAGCGATCATCGCTTCCGGGATCGGCTTTGCCCTGCTCCTTGGAGAGTTTGGTCAGGAGTTCAAGTCTCAGGGTTTCACTCAAAACCGCCTCCTTGATTTGAAGACGCCACAGTTCCGCGGCGTGTTGGTCGTTTTTCGGCCAGAGCGCCGCTTTGCGACTCAACATCACCGACTCGTCTTCATCGAATTCAAAATCCGGCCCTTTCAGCAGCTTCTCGGTCATAGCGACACGCTCCTCCACCCGCTTCTCAAACACCCGGTAAATCTCGGCAGCGGCGGGCATGCTGCTGCCATTCAACAACTGGGTGTGGAGCTTGTCACCGTATTTGGCGATGAAACCATCGACATCCTCCTGCGTGAAGTAGAGCCGCTGGAAATCGAGATCCTTCAGATAGTCGTCGAGAAAGCGGCGGCTCAGTTCCGGGTTAAACGGCAACCGCGCAAAATGGCTGTTTTGCAACATGATGGCCATCTGCCGGCCCACCTCGTTGAAGTCCGCCCGCTGCGCGCAGGCGGAGCAGGACAGTGCGATCAGGGCGACTGCGGAGGCGGTCTTTCGAAACCAAGAATTACTCATGAAGATCAAACGTAAGGAGGTTTGCAATGTTTCAAGAATTTGCCACGACTTTTCGGGATGTCGAACCCTAAAAACCCGGAACGGGTTCACTCCGCGATTTTCCTCTGGCTCAGCCAAAGGCGGAAATAAGCCTCCTTGTCGGCCCGCTCGGCAGCCTCGGCGTCCACCCTTTCACCGTTGAAAAACAAATTGTTCAAACTGGGTGGCCGCTTGCCCAAAATCACCACCAGATCGATCAATTCACCCTTCCGGAGAACCTTGAGCGCCACTTTGCTTTTCGGCTTCTTCAACCGGATGACTTCCGCGAAGGGCGTGGTTGCAAGTCCTTCGTGCCAATACTTGCCATCCAGCCCGGCGATCAGGTCGTTGATTCGCAAGTCGGCCTTTTGGGCGGCGGAATCAGCCACCACTTGGGTCACCCGAATCACGCTGCAGGGCATCGCCTGGCCCGGAACGTTCGCGATTTCATTCTGCATGGTGATGCCAATGTAGCCGTCGCCATCCTTGAGGTATTCGTCCATCACCAAGTCTCGCAACACGTTGAGACAGCGATCCCTTACCTCGGGGTCGTCCGCCACTCTCGACTGCCGGAGCAGCTCGGTCATCGCGGAATCAGGCCGCTGGCGCCCCCATTCCAACAAATCCGACTCGGCCCGCTCTCTCTCGCGGAACTCCTGAGACCCCAAACCCTGAATCGACTTGGCAGGAAGCTCGATGGCGGATGCCAGGCTCAAACATGCAGCCATGGCGGATGAAACCCAAAAGGCCCGGCATATCCCGCCACGCTGACTTGCTCGCATGATGAAATTCAATTCAGAAATGAGTGGAAAGCAACTAAGGTTATCCTCAACAAACCGGGCAAAAATTCCCAAGATGTGAAGCAGTCCTTTTTCAAAAATCGGGACCACGCTGAATCCTGTCATCCAGCACCCCAAGAAGCGGCAACCATCAAGTTCCCCAAGGGGTTTTCTGGGGCACCTCAATCGCGTCGTTCGGTCTCAATGGGATCCGCATGAACTGCGGTTGGGTAAGGTCGTAGGTTTTTTGGCTACCCCCACGCAGCAGCTTCACACGTTTCATGCTGCCAAACTCGGTCGGGCCACCCGCCGCCTGGACTGCTTGCCAAAGGGTCAGATCGTTCGAGAAGGGCACGGGGCCGGTCTTGCGGACTTGTCCCCCAACGAACACCTGCTGTTGATTGATCGTCCCCCCTTCAGCGGTCGAAATCACCTGGATCGTGGGGTTGGTGTAAATCCCCGCCGCTCTGTAGCGGCTTTGCAGGGTGATCGACAGATCCTCGCTCCGGACACCGGCGGCGCGGATCAATCCCAAATAGGGCATGTTGATGGTTCCTCCCTCCGAGACCGGATACGTCCCATCGATTGCCGACTTCTCTTGGGCGGGGACTCCCAGGATCGTGATAACGACGGGCTTGCCCGCCTGGATTTGTCCGAGCACCGAAGCAGACAGGCACAACCACGCGAACAGCGCAGTGATTAGATTTTTGAGGTTCATGATGAGATCGGGTTTCAGGTTTCAGTACATCTCGGAGTCATTCCCGCGGGCGGGTGCCTGACCCTTGGCCGGGGTCGGAGAGGCAGCAACCTGCTGTCCACCTTGGGACTCCGCGGGAGCGTAGTACGTGTAATAACTGGTGTAATACTGGTATTGGCTGTCACTGCGGACATCGACGTTGTTGAGCACCACACCGATGACGTTTCCGCCCACATTTTCAACCGCCTGCTTGACGCGGAGCAGCATGTTACGAGGCAGTTTCCGGTGTTGAACCACAATCATGGTGAGGTCCACCTCGCTTGCCAGCACCGATGCGTCGCTGACGCCCAGGATCGGCGGGCTGTCCACCAACACCAGATCGAAGCGCTGCTTCACGTCCTGGATC
>JBIPMR010000807.1:0-2735 GCA_044369025.1 Luteolibacter sp. | reverse complement strand
GTTCTGGTCCGCCCGATAGATCGTGCTGGCCCGCATGGACTTCATCAGGCGCAGGGCTTCGGCAGGCTTGAGCGCGCCGCTGCTGAGCGCGGCGACCTGGCCTTCCAACATCAAATCGAGGCGGTGGATGCAGGCGTCGGAAGCGTCCACTTGCAGCAGGTTGTAGCTGTGGAAGAGGTGGTCCTCGCGGCGGTTCGCGGCGAGGGTGGCATCAACGGCGGCAAGCGCCTTGGCGATGAAATCGCGCAGGGCGGACTTGGTGATGGACGCGAATTCCATCGGCTCACGGGCATAGACGGCGGCGCGGTGTTTTTCCCCGGCCTGGCCCAGCGCGCGGGTGAGGCGGAGGCGGGTGGCGTCGTCCAAGCCCGGCTCCGCGGCGGCGGGCAGGATTTCCGTCAGGCCGGCGAGCAGACCGGCGACGGGTTTTGATAGAGCGAGGTTTCCGGCAGCGCTTTCGTCCAGCAGGGTTTCCATGAAAACCAGGTAGCGGCGCATGTAACAAACGGTGACGACGGAGAGCCCCCAACCGGCGAGCGCGTTGTTCGCGTCGTTCCATTCCGGGCGCTGGGTGTTGAGCCAGATGCCGCCGCCGGGGACGAGGTTGCTGAGTTTGACGAGCAGGGGCACCAGCAATTTCTCGGCGAGCGAGACGAGGATGATTTCGCCGTTCGCGTCGGTGAGCAGCTTGCCGTCGCCGCCGAGGGTCCGGGCGCGTTCCATCAGTTGGGCGTGCAGGGACTGGTTGAAATGGATCGAGTGTTTCGGGTCCTCCAGCAGCTCGTCGAAGCCACCGATTTCATACGGGACATGCGCGTAGGTGTGGCAGCGTTGATTGAGGCGCGAGGTGATGCGGCCGGGGCTGAAATGCTGCTGGCCTTCCAACAGGCGCAGCAGATAGATGATCTGGTGGTCGCCCCAGTAGCCGATGTGGCTCCATGGATCGCTGGCGTCGAAGACTTCCCAGTCGATGCCGGCGCGGGTGATGCGGTAGGGGTTGTAGCCGTCGGCGGTGGAGGCGTTGAGGAAGATCGAAATCATCGGCTCGAAGCACACCGGATAGCTGTGGGCGAGGCTTTCCCAGTTTTGGAAAATATCGCGCCAGTTGCCGGCATAGGCAAACAGCGGGCGGCCGTCGGCGTCCTTGGTGCGGATTTCGAAGCGGTTCCACGGGCGGCTCGGGTCGCCGTGGCGGCGGCTGAAGCAGATGGGCAGGTATTCGCCGGCAAGGCGCGAGAGTTGGGCGTCACCGCGGGCGGCGGCGAGGGTGGTGAGTTCCTCGAGCGTGCAGGGGTCGGGCAGAGATGTCAGCCATTCCTGGTGTTGGAGCGCGACATCGAGGTTGCGGCTTTTGAGAAACGCGTGGAAGTCGTTGCGCGGGAAATGATAGTTGTCATGCAGGGTGCCGCCGCGCATGCAGTTGAAAAGCACGTTGGCGAAATGATGGACGCTGGTCCGGCTGTCGGCGCTCTGCTGGATGGCCCCGGCCCCGGCGATGCGTTTTTTCAGGGCCACCACGCTGGCGCTGCGGTCGGCGGCGATTTGCGCACGGAGTTTTGCCGGGTTGCCGAGGGTTTCGCGCAGTTGCAAGACCTGGCTGTGGCCCAGGCCGGTGTCGGCGACCACCGTCCATTCGTGTGTGGCGCGTGGCTCAAGCCTGAGATTCGCGGCGAGCAGGTGGGCGCCGAAAACTCCGCGGGCTTCGGTCTCGGCGCGGACTTCCCCGCCTTGGCGGAAGGTGTGCACCTGCCGGTCTGACAGAAGAAGCGTCGCCGGCTCCAGACCGAGTGACCAGGCACAGGCCACCCGCAGCGATTCGCAGGGTTCCGCGCGGTCGGTGATGCCGGAATTGAGCGTGTAAATGCCGAGCCCGCAGCCGGGCACCGCTTCGTGGCGCATGTAGGCGGCGGCGAGATAGCTGAAGCGCGAATACGTTTCCTGCGAGACTCCGGATGGCAGCAAATGGTTCCAACCGTCGAGCAATCTGATGTCGCGGGGACGGTCGGCGAGGTTTTCCAAATCACAGCTCCGGACCAGTCCGAAGCGCTCGCTGGCGGTGATTTCCCAGCGCCATGCCAGTGCGAGTTTCTGATGGATTTCCTCGAAGATGACGCTGGTTCCGGCGACGTGTTTGTAAAGGTTGCGGGTGATCCCCTGCGCTGGCGGATCGACGGACCAAGGCTCCCATGCGACGCCCTCGCAGGTGAGCAGGCTCAGCACGCCGCTGGATTTGGGCTGGCTCAGGATCTTGTCCGCCGTCTGATAGGGGAAAACCGCGTGGTCGGGATCGACCCGCCCGGCGGTGAAGCCGCCGTTGCTGCCGACGAACAGCCAGAAATCCGAATCGGACACCACGCTCATCAGAAACGGCGGCATCCGGTCCACCTGGCGGATGCGCAGATAGTGCTCGCCGCGGATCAGCACCGGCTCGTCGCTCGCGGGCTCGGGGGCGGCGGTGGCGGGCCGGGCCGGCTCCACGCGGGGTCTTTTTCCCAGGGGGGGGGCGGCGGCCGGGCCGGCGGAATTCTTCAGCAGCGGCGCGGCTTGGCCGGAATCAAGAATGGTGGTGATGTCCATGGTCGGAGTGGGTTTCGAAGAGCGCTCGAGGCAGTCGATTTCTCCGGCAGTGGGGTTTCTCACCTGAGGGGAAGGGAGCTTCCGGAGCGACCAATCGGCAACTTGCTTGCGGGTGTGGATAATCCAACCGCCGGGTTTCGACAAGCTGAAATTGCACA
>JBIPMR010000808.1:0-2735 GCA_044369025.1 Luteolibacter sp. | reverse complement strand
TGATGGTGCCATCGACCTGGAAGGTGGTATTGGATCCGCCGTTGCCGTTAGGACCCGAGGTGGACGAAAAGCGCAACTGGCTGCCGGATGGAATGACGACCGTGCCAAGAAAACCACCTAACTGGGGGCTTCCCGACACGCCCAAGCTGATGGGACCGGACAGCGTCAGGATGCTGTCGGAGGCACCTGTCAGGCTTCCGCCGTGGACGTTGGCCAGTGTGGCGGAGGACAGGCTGCCGGATGTCGATGGCGGCACGGTGACGGGATTGGACGGGAAGTTTTTCCCGTTCGCGGAGCCCATCCGGAACGTGCCGCCGCCGCTGAGCACGATGGGCCCGGAGCCGAGAACCGCGCCGATCGCCGAACCGCCGCTGCCGGTCTGGGTGATGGCCAAAGTGCCGCCGGAAATCGAGGTGACGCCGCCGATGGCGTGAATTCCCGTGAGGGTGAGCGTGCCGGCGCCGGATTTCGTGAGAGTCGCCTCACCCGTGATCGCGCCCGAACCGGAGAACGTGTAGTTCTTCGCGGCGTTCACGACCACTCCCGCCGGTTGCACGTTGGCGACGATGTTGATGGCGGAAGTGGCGGGGCCCGGTTCGGTGAACGAAGGCGTGTCACCTGTCTGATAGCTGGTCGCGACCGAATCCGCGGCCCAATTGTCAGTCCCGGTATTCCAGTTGAAACTGGCGGCTCCGGTCCAGGTAATGGGGCCGGGAAAACGCGGCGGCGCTTCGAGGGTCATGGAAATCACGCCTGCGGTGGAGGTGTTGAAACTGGCCACCAGAAACGAGCCGGCGGGAGCCTCCCAGGTGAAAACGGGGGTGCCGGTCAGCGTGCCGGAATAGGTTAGAACCGTGTAGGTGCCCACTGCCGCCGCGCCGGCCGCCGGACGGACGACCACGCTGGAGGGCAAGGTCAGGTTTCCCGTGATGGCCAGGGAAGTGGAGCCGGAAGCGCGGTGTTCGAGCGCGCCGCCGGTCTGGACGGTAAGATTGCCGGTGATGGAGCCGGAGCCGCCGAGGGTGGCTCCGTTCTGCACGGTGTAGTTGGTGGCGCTGCTGCTGCCGTTGACCTGCAGCCGTCCGGCGGAGACGGTGGTGGTGCCACTGTAGGTGTTGGCCCCGGCGAGTGCGAGCGTGCCGGCGCCGACTTTCGTCAAGGCTGTTGGGCCGGTGCCGTTGGTGATCACGCCGGCGTAGCTGCTGTCCTCATTGCGGGCACCGACCTGCCACGTGAGCGTTCTGCCGGAAGTGGGCCCGCCTAGCAGAACCGCCGAGGAGGATCCGGAGAGCGCGCCGATCGGGATCGTTAGATTGCCACCCATCGATAGGTTGTAATAGGCGTAAACCGAGTTTCCGAGGTCGAGCCGGGCGGAGGGATAGCCCGCGGTGTTTTCCAGGCGCAGGTCGCCGCCGTCGCCGTCGGCGATCACCCAGATGCGGCCGGTGAAGGCGGACCAGTTGCCGGCGAGGCCGGTGCGGACGAAGGGGCTGTGGAAGGTGAAATCGCCACCGCCGGTGAGAGCGCCGGTGAGCGTGCTGCGGCCATCGGCGTTGAGGCGGCCGGAGAATCCGGTGGGAACATGGAGCGACCAGGCACTCACCGGCGCACTGCCGCCGGTGCTGTTGGTCATGGAGAGAGTGCCGCCATTGAGCGTGACGAGGCCGGAGCCCAGGCCCGAAATGTTTGTCGCATCCGAGGCCAACGAGACGACGCCCTCGCGGATGAAGGTGCCGCCCGCATGGGTGTTGGTGGAGGCGAGGATGAGCGTGCCCGCGCCGGTTTTCGTCAGGCTGCCGCTGCCGACCAGCGAACCGGAAATCTGGAGCGAGGTGGAGGGCGGCACCGCAAGTGTTCCGCCGGCGGAGCCGAGTGTCAGCGAACGGTTGGTGCTGGTTTGCTCGCCGACGAGGGCGAGCGTGCCGCCGTTGATCACGAGGTTGGATGCTGCGGAACCGGCGGCTCCAATCGAGCTGGGATTTCCCGCATCGCCGAGATTTTCAATCGCGAGCGTGCCACCGGTGACGGTGGTCGGCCCGGTGTAGGTGTTGGTCGTTGACAGCGTCAGGGTGCCGCCACCCGACTTGGTGAGACCGCCGGCACCGGCGACGGCACCCGTTCCGGTGAAATCGTAGTCGCTGTTGCAATCCACGGTCACGCCGCCGGTCGGCAGCGCGGTGGTGAGATTGACCGTGGGATTTCCCGAACCCGCGTCATTGAAGGTCACAGTGTCCGCGGCGACGAAGGAATCCGGAGTGCCGGAGCGCGACCAGTTGCGGGTGGAGAAGAGATCCCAGACATTTCCTCCCAGCCCGCCGGTCCATGTCAGGCTGGCGGGCGCGCGGGTCACCGGAACCACCAGATTGATGGCTCCGGACCCAACCGAAAGCGTGTGGGCGGTGCCTTCGGGGAGTTTGATCGCAAGGTTGGAAAGCGATCCGCCCAGCGCGCCGCCGTAGGTGAGCAAGGTGTAAGTGCCGGGTGCCAGAGCGCCGTCCATCACGTTGATGCAAATGGTCACGGTGCCCGACAGGCTGAGGTTTCCCGCCACGGTGATGCGGTCGTTGGGTTTCGAAACTCCGGTGGGATCATCGGATAGATCAAGCGCTAGCACCGAGCCGTCGGCAGCGGAGAGCTGCGAGCCGAGTTGCAAGGTGGCGGCGGAGTCCATGCCCGCGCCGGGAGTGATGGCTCCGCGGTATCCCACGGTGACGGGCTGGCTGACGATGCCGGAT
>JBIPMR010000806.1:0-2737 GCA_044369025.1 Luteolibacter sp. | reverse complement strand
AGACGCCCCACAGGGCGGTGAGGGTGACCAAAACTATCACCATGCCGGCCAGATGTGGCAGGGCATCCATGACCGAGGTGGCCGGCTTTTGGGCGAGGACGAGGAATGGAACGAGGTGCATGTGGTTGGTTAGAGAGGGATGTTGCCGTGTTTTTTCGGCGGGCGTGTTTCGTGTTTGCCCATGATGCCGCGGAAGGCGAGGGCAAGCGTGCTGCGGGAGACGGCGGGATTGATCACATCGGTGATCATGCCGTTGCTGGCCGCCTGATAGGGCGATGCGAATTTCTCGGTGTAGGCGGCGCGGAGTTCCTTTTCCATCGCTTCCGGATCTTCGGCTTCGTCGAGTTCCTTTTTGTAAAGCACCTTGATCGCGCCTTGGGCGCCCATGACGGCGATTTCCGCAGTGGGCCAGGCGAAGACGAAGTCGGCCCCCATGTCGCTGGAGCACATTGCGAGGTAGGCGCCGCCGTAGGCTTTGCGGCAGATGAGGGTGATTTTCGGCACGGTGCCGGAGGCCCAGGCGAAGAGCATTTTCGCGCCGTGGCGGATGATGCCGCCGCGCTCCTGGGCGAGGCCGGGCATGAAGCCGGGGACGTCCACCAGCGAGAGCACCGGGATCGAGTAGATGTTGCAGACGCGGATGAAACGGGCGGCTTTGTCGGAACTGTCGATGTCGATGCAGCCGGCTTTCACCATCGGTTGGTTGGCGATGATGCCGATGACGAGGTTTTCGAGTTTGGCGAATCCGACCAGCATGTTGGGGGCGAAGTCCGGCATGATTTCGAACCAGCTGTCGGGATCGACGAGGTGCTGGATGACCTTTTGCATGTCGAGCGGCGCGCGGGGATCGGCCGGGATGAGTTCGTTGATTCCCAAATCCTCGGTGATGGCGATCTCGTCGTTCATCTTATGCGGAGGATCGCTCAGGTTGTTGGATGGGAGGTAATCCAACAGTTTTTTGGTGAGTTCGATGGCGTGTTCGTCGTCCTCGGCGATGAGGTGGATGTTGCCGCTGACTTGTGCGTGGGCGTCGGCGCTGGCGAATTGATCGAGGGATGCGGTTTGTCCGGTGGCGGCGCGGATGACGTCGGGGCCGCAGATGAACATGTTGGAGTTCCTCCGCGTCATGATGATGAAATCGGTGAGGGCGGGGGAGTAGGCGGCGCCGCCGGCGCAGGGGCCGGCGATGATGGAAATCTGCGGGACGACGCCGGAGAGCAGCACGTTGCGGAAGAAGATCTGGCCGTATCCTGACAGGGCGTCGATGCCCTCCTGGATGCGCGCGCCGCCCGAGTCGTTGATGCCGACGACCGGCATCCCGGCCTTGACGGCGAAATCCAACAGATCACAGATTTTCTTGGCGTGGATGCGGCCGACGGCTCCGCCACCGACGGTGAAGTCCTGGGCGAAGGCGGCGACCTGGCGGCCATCGACGGCGCCGGTGGCGCAGACGACGCCGTCGCCGGGCATCTTGCGTTTTTCGAGGCCGAAGTTGATGCAGGAATGATGGGCGTGCATTCCGAATTCGATGTAGCTGCCTCCATCGAAGAAGGCGGCGAGGCGCTCGCGGGCGCTGAGCAGACCTTTTTCGTGGCGTTTTTCGATGCGGTCGATGCCGCCTCCGATGAGGGCTTCGTCGCGGCGGAGTTGAAGCTCCTCCATGAGTGATTTATCGATGGGCATGGCGTGGTTCCAAGGTGAGTATGTTAGAATGGTGACGGGGAGTCAGTGGGCGGGTTGGCAGAACTCGGTGAGCACGCCGAAGGTGGATTTGGGATGGAGGAATGCGACGAGCTTGTCCCCCGCGCCGGCGAACGGCACTTCGTGGATCAGGCGCGCGCCTTGGTCCCTGGCCTTGGTGAGCTGGCCGGTGATGTCGTCGGTGGCGAAGGCGATGTGATGGATGCCGGGGCCGTTTTTCTCGAGGAACTTGGCGATCGGGCTGTCATCGGAGGTGGGCTCGAGCAGTTCGAGGTGGACGTCGCCGGCGGCGAAAAACGCGGTGCGGACCTTTTGGGATTCCACTTCCTCGCGGCCTTCACAGGTTAGACCGAGGACGTTTTCATAGTAGGCGATGGCTTCGTCGAGCGATTTGACGGCGATTCCCAGGTGGTCGATTTTTGTAATCATGGGGGCGGTGGAGGTGGTGTCTGGAACGGAGCATCGCAGATCCGGCGGGTCCGACACCGCAGGAAGGCTCTATTTCTACGCATATCTCGCCCCGGATTCCTTTGGATTGCAAGCCTCGGCGTCCGCGAGGCCGGAGGGGTGACGGTGCCCGGTTGTGGAAATGTCAAATCACCCGCCGGGATCCAACAGATGGCGATCTGCCTGCTGCTGGATGGCGGCGTTGACCATCATCATTTCGCTGATGTTTTCCGCGGTCAGCAAGCCGGCCAGGCGGGACTGCTGGACGACGGCCATCGAGGAGCACTGTTTTTTCTGCATGGCCTCGACGGCAAGTTGGAGCGACTCGGTCATCCCGACCGATTCACAATCATGCGACATCACCTCCGCCACCCGGCTGTCGCGGCGGTCATCATTGAGCGCGGCGACGAGATCATTGCGGCGCAGCATGCCGACCGGGACGCCATTTTCAACGACCGGGAAATCCTGTTGCGACCCGGCTAACAGCTCTTCCACCGCCCGGCTCAGGGGATCGTGGGGGGAGAGCGTGCGGAAGCGGGTCATCATCGCATCGCTGACGCGCAGGCCGCTCAGGGCGGACTGCATTTCC
>JBIPMR010000805.1:0-2738 GCA_044369025.1 Luteolibacter sp. | reverse complement strand
ACTGGAACGAGGATCGCGAGGACAATTCCCAATTCATCCCGGTGGCGAATTTCCTCAAACAGGCGAAACTGCGCGTGCCGGCCATCCTCCATGACCGCTCGCGCTATCGCGTGGCGCTGGTCGAGGACCTCGGCGACGTCGATTTGCTGTCGCTGAAATCCCGGCCGTTTGCCGAGCGGCTGCCGTATTACCGCTCGGCTTTCGAGCAGGTGGACCGCTTGTTTTACGCAAAACCGGCGAAGGATTTCCATCTCATGCCGGCGTTCGACGCGGCGCTCTACCGCTGGGAGCAGAATTATTTCTTCGAGTTTCTCGTCGAAGAGTTCCTCGGGATGGACGCCGGACCGTTGCGGAAAAATCCGGCGTTCGTCGATCTCTCCGAGCGGCTCGGCACCGTCGCCCGCCATTTGGTGCATCGCGATTTCCAATCGCAGAACCTGATGATCAAGGATGACAAGGTCTGGCTCATCGACTTCCAGGGGCTCCGCCGCGGCCGGCAGGAATACGACCTCGCCTCGCTGATTTTCGATCCCTACATGGACCACAACGAGCAGGAGCGTGAGGCGCTGCTGGCGCTGTGGGAAGAAATCGCCGATGAGCGCCCGCTCGAGACCTTGTTCCACGAATGCGCCGCCCAGCGCCTGATGCAGGCGCTCGGAGCCTACGGCAACATCGTGAAAAACCGCGGCGACGAGTGGTACCGTCCGCACATCGCGACCGCCGCACGCTTGTTAGGCGTGGTCACCCGCGGCACGCCGCTGGAGGCTCCGCTCGCGCCGGTGCTCGCCAAGCTTTTCTAACAAAAACCGTGACCGGCCCGTTCCAACCACATTTCCGGGTGCTGCTGATTTCCGGCGCAGTGGCGTTGGGCTGTTGGAAATACCTGCCCGGCACGATTCCGGACCGCACCGCCTTCGAGGTGGTCGCCGGAAGTTTTGCCAATCCCCCGCTGTTCGTTTCGGGACGCGGCACGCACCCTGCGCCGTGGCAGCTCGGGATGATGACGGCCAAATCCAAGCCCGACAAATCGCAGGCCCCGCTGATCGTCTCGATGGGCGACGATCTCGAAGGCTACTTCCAAACCTCGCCGCCCGCGCCGATCGACATGGCGGTGATCTTCTCGAATTTCCAACGCCTCGGCGCGACCAAAGCCGCCACCGCCGCCGTGCTCGCGTGGGAATCGCCGGACCCCATCGGGCTGGCTGCCTTGGACAAGGTGCTCGGCAACTTCGACTCGCTGGCGATGGCCTCGCCACTGTCGCGGGCGGTCGTTTCCTCGCCGATTCCGGTGGCTTTCCGGCGCGCGTCGCTGCCGCTGGAATCGATCCTTGGCGACAGCTCGCTGCTACCCACCGTGAACCGCATCCCGCTGCCCGGCGTGATTCTCGGCGGCGAAAACGCGCTTGCGGGATTCTCCTATCTGGAGTCCGAGCCCGCCACCGGCGCGCCTCCGCTGTTAGCCCGCTGGGAGGACCGGGTGGTGCTTTCGTTCCCGCTTCTAACGGTGCTGCTGCGCGGCGATTTCCCACTGGATGACGTGGAGGTGAAACTCGGCGAATATCTCAAACTCAGCGCCAGCGGACCCATCCTGCCCATCGATGCCTATGGCCGGCTTGCCATGCCGATCGCAGCGGTCGCGCCCTACGCCGAAATTTCCGCCGAGGCGTTGATTGATGGCGGCGACGAATTGTTTCCCAAAACCGCGCCCGATCCCGTCATCCTGCGCGACGACCAAACCAGCGCCGAACCCGCCACCCGGGCGTTCTCAAAAAACCTCTCCGCGATGGTCGCCGCCATCGCTTCCAACGGCGCCTTCGCCCACACCAGCGAATACCCGCGGCTCGCCGCCAAGTGGGAAATCGCGGTGCTCTTGTCCATCGCCGTCCTGCTGGGCTTCCTCGGCGGCCTTCCCCGGTTTGTGCTCAACATCTGTCTTTGCGTGCTGGCGGGCGCGCTTCTAGCAGCCCAATGGATCGGCGTGGGCATGGTGGCGGTTTGGCTGCCAGCGCTGCCCGCCTTGGCGGCGACCTTCGCCGCCTTCGCCGTGACCCGCTTCACCCGGGATCCCGCGCCACCGGAAATTTTCGCCGCGCCACAACCCGCCGTCACCCCGCAGCCGGTCGCGATTCCGCCAGAGCCAGAGCCAGAGCCAGAGCCGATACCCGAGCCCGCTCCCAAGAAAACCCGCGCGCCTGCGAAAAAAGCGGCGGTGAAAAAGGTGGCTGCGAAAAAAACCGCAGTGAAAAAAACGGCTGCCAAGAAGTCCCCGCCGCCCGACACGCCGGCTAACGAATGATCGACAAAGGAAACATCCTGTTTGGATCCGGTTGCCTCGCCATCGGCCTGGCAGGCGGCTATTTCCTCTCGCAGAAATCCTCTTCCGCATCCACCCATCCCGCTTCTAACCAAGCCCGGGTGACGAAAAGTGTCAGACCCGCAAGCGAAAGAACAGAAGCCCGGATGAACAGCGAGGCGCGCAAGTTCCAGCAGTCGATTCCCCGATCCGATTCCTATACGGAACGCAACCAATGGCTGGAGAACCTGGAGGTTGGCAAAATCGGGGCCTTGATCGACGCGCTCTGCACGGACGTCGGACCGGACGGTTTGAAATATCAGGACAAGTCGTTCTTGGATGAAGCGCTCAAGAAATGGTGGAAAGAGGATCGCGAGGGGGCGATCCGATGGGCATCACAACTTCCATCAGGCGGCCTGAAGCGCTACATCATGAAATTCTCCCT
>JBIPMR010000803.1:0-2744 GCA_044369025.1 Luteolibacter sp. | reverse complement strand
TCCATCCTATCAAAAATGAAACCCTATCTCCATCTGATCATACAATTCTCCGCGCTGGTTTTCTCCGCAGCCCCTTTGTGCGCGGATATCGTCTTCGGTCCCGTCCTCGCCGGTCCCGGCAAAAGCGTGCGCCTCGTCAGCAGCGCCACCAGCGAGGGCGGCAGCATCAAGCAGGAAAAAGACGGCCGCGTCCGCAACGGCACCGTCGTCTTCAACCGTGAACGCGATCTATCATGGACCTTTCGCGAACCGGCGGCGGATGGCAGCCTGCGCGGCATGCTCGCCGTGGCCAGAATCGCCACCTCCTCCAATGTCACCCTCGACGGACTACCGCAGGAAACCGACGACCTCAGCCCGCTGAACGGCAAGATGATCGGCATGAGCAAACCGGGCGGCGGCGATTGGAAATTCGAACTCGACGGTTCGGTGCCGATGCGGCGCGTCGAGAAAGAGATCTCCGAACTGAAACTCTATCTGAACCGCAAGTGGTATCCGCAGCGCCGCGTCACCTTGGGCGAGTCCTGGGAATTCGATCCCGCCTGGATCCGCATGCTCATCGAGCGGGATTTGGAAAACGCACAAACCATCGGTACGATGAAATTGCGCCAGATCCGCAACGCGACAGGCAAGGACTCCGCCGTCATCGATGTGTCGATCCGCTCCACCGGCGGGGATTTCCGCGCCGATGGCACCGAGAGCACGGCCCAGATCGAACTCTCCGGCCAAGTCCTGGTGAATTTGAAAACCATGCTCGATGAGTCGCTCGAACTCAGCGGCACCGTCGTCACCAGCACCGGAAGACCCGGCGACCAAAAAACCATCACCCTGCCATTGCGGCTGAAGGTCACGAAAACCATCGTCGGCAACTAACCGAATCATGCAGGTCGCGCGGATCTACCAGAATCTTATTGTCCGCGTGGAACCGGTTCCCCGCGCGCCAGCTCCGGGATGGTGAAACCCTCGCGCTAGTCGCCCTGGATCAGCGCGTTGGTAGCGTCCGCGAGCAGGCCGGTGAAGCGCTCGGTTTGCGGGTCGCCTTGTCCACGTCGCACAGCGCCACGATGCGCACGCCCGGCACTTTCCCGAACATCTCGATGTGGTGGCTGCCTCTGCCGTTGAAGCCGACGATGGCGATCCGGATCCCCTCGTTCAACCCTGAAATCGGTTCGACCTCTCGTGATTTCGCTGCCTATGGCAACCATCGCAGCAATTGATCCCGCGAGCGATGGAATGCCGGATCGCCGCAACGCGCCAAGCTGATACTTGCCGCGATCTGCTTTGTTAGCGTGCATTCACCCTGGCGGCAACGCGATCAGCTCGTCGTGCGGACAGGCGGCGACGTGGATTTCCCGAGGCCGCACTCGTCGGCGGCTTCCTCGAAGCCGCAGCCGGCGAGCACGCAGGCGAGCTTGGAGCGCATCTCGGCGATCATGCCCTGCTCGGCGGGCGACAGCGGGAATCGGGCGTTGCCGGCTTTGAAGCCGCGGAGCTCGTAGCCGGTGCGGAAGCCTTCGGGAAAGTTCGGCGCGCCGACCATCTGCGTGAACAGGTCCAGCAGCTCGAACGGGAGTTGTTTCGCCTTCTCCCGGTTTCCGGCACGGGCGGCATGATAGTGACTCATCACCACTTCGGGGACGACCCCGGCGCTGGAGAGCGTGCCGCCGTCAGCGCCCGTGAAGAGGCCGGTGCAGAGCCGTTCCTCCCAGCCGATGAGCACGGAGAAATCCGGCCGCTGGCGCTTGACGGTGTGCCGCGTCTGTTGGAAACGGCCCATGTCCTTGGTGCCGACGATGCGCGCGCAATCCATGGCGAGGCGCTCGAGCACCGGCAGCGGGATTTCGTTGGCGAAGACCGGGATGTGATACACCACGCTGTCGATTGGCGATTTAACAAAATCACGGGGCACCAAGTCGAGCGGGGAGTGGGCGCGAAACAGGCCCGACGAAAGGATGAAACATCATCTTCATTCCCCCGTATCCTCAATCCCGCCGGTTGCCGGACCGATCCAACCTGGCGGCTCGTCATTCCACCCGCAAGGATCTCCCGAAAACCCGGGTCTTATGAAACCAAGCTTCGCCATCCGCTGTCTATCCGCCTTGTTGGCCCTCGTGACCGGCACGCTTGATGCAGCGCCCAAAGCCGAACACCAAACCTGGACCGATCCCGCAATCGCGCTTCGGGAAGATCCGGATTTCACCATTCAGGGAGAATACGGAAGCGCCAACTCCGGCGCGGCCGTCGGGGTGCAGGTCGTCGCCCTCGGCAACGGTCGCTTCGACGCCTACGTTCTCGATGGCGGCCTGCCGGGCTTGGGCTGGACCCCCGGAAAAAAGCGCGGCGTCCTGCACGGAGCACGCGTGGACGACAAGCTCGTGCTCACGAATGAAGCGAAATCGATCACCGCCACGATCCGGCCAGGGCGGCTGGTTTTGAAGGCCGAAGACGGAACCACCTCCGAGCTTCCGCGGATCGAACGCCACAGCCCGACGCTGGGTGCCAAGCCTGCGGCCGGGGCGGTGGTGCTGTTTGACGGCGGATCGGCCGATCACTGGGGGAAGGGAGTCGTTGAAAACGGAAACCTGCTAGGCACCGGTTGTACCAGCAAGCGCCAATTCGGTGACTACACGCTGCACCTCGAATTCCGCACGCCCTACAAGCCCGCGGCACGCGGCCAGCAGCGCGGCAACAGCGGCATCTATCACAGCGGTCGCTGGGAAACCCAGATGCTCGATTCGTTCGGCCTC
>JBIPMR010000804.1:0-2744 GCA_044369025.1 Luteolibacter sp. | reverse complement strand
GATTTTGCCAAGCGCACTGCCTACTTCCCAAAACGCTTTGACCCCCTTTTCGACGATCTTGTTGTTGATTTCGTATTCCGCCTTTTCCTGCGGAGTGATGCTCAAGTCCTCGGGCAGGCTGGGCTTCTTCTTCTTTTTCTTTGGGATGGGCCTGAGTGTGTCGGAAATGGTCATCTCGTCTTTTCGGTAGTCGTGGAATGCCTGGGGAAACTCGCGGATGCGCAGCGACTCATCCCACTCGTCCCAGTTGCCACCGTGCGCGTTTTTTAAGCGGAAGACCTCTCCGTCGCGGGTCGGGTTGCGGCCAAGTTGTTTGAGGAAAAACGCCACGCCGTTTTCCCGGCAGTGCTCGCGAAGCTCCTCCACCCATTCCAGGGCGAAGGGGCGGGTGAGGTCGCCGGAGCCGGACTCGCCGCCGAGGATCACCCAGTCGATGCCCCCGAGATCGAGTTGGGCTGGAGGAATGCGGTCCCAGAGAGGTTCAACGGACAGGCCACGCATTGAGGCGTTTACCAGCTTGAGGTCGCTCAATCGCTGGAGGCTTTCCTCGTCTGCCCCCGTCAGGGTGGTCATCGCACAGACATTTGCAGGAAATCCGCCGATCTGGTCGGCAAACTTTGCCATGCGCTTGGGCCGTTTCGTCAGCCAGAGCCAGAGGTGCTTCAGGCCTGACTCGGATTGGATCGCCGGCATCAAATCTGCTTTCAAAAATGGGAAGTCCCCTTCGGCGCTCAAAGCATCTCCCATGTCGGAGACGAAGATCAACCGGGGAAGCCTTTCCTTCCACGGCGTTTTTGGATGGCAGCGTCCCAGCAGGTCCTTGTAGTTCGCGGTTTTTTTCGATCGTCCCTTGAACTGGGTGGGCATTTCGAAAATCGGCGCATAACCGGTTTTAACCTCGCGTGGCTCGTCCTTACCCGGCGGATTTCCCTCGCGATCCAGTATTTTCGCACCCTTGTTCAGATGGAGCACACCCGCATAACAGGTGATGGCCTTCTTGATGGCGTTATCGGCAGCTGTGGCCACTTCCTGCCCGTGGAGGTCACGGACCTTCTCCTCAAAGCGTTTCCGCAAGTGCCAGATGTTGGTGGCGTTGACCGTCTGAATATGCCCCTGATGGGGGTTCTCCGAATGGGTGAAAACATCGTCCACCAGCTTTTTGAAAATCCGCTTGATGCTGTCACGGGTGGCAGCGACGCCGGGCTCCCTCTCATTCATGGCATCAGCGACGGCTTGAAGGACTTTCCCGGTGGGAGGGTAGAGTTCGCATCCGCCACAGCCCATGATTGGATTGACCGTCGTGTCGGCCCATTGGATTTTAGTGATAGCGGCCATGGTGTAGGTGTGGCCCGACGCTCTCAGGCCGCCGCAGGCTAGCAGTTTCCCCGTTCCGGTCAAACAGGGCGATCCACTTTATTTCCGCCATCCCATTCGATGCCCGCCGCCTTCCATCCGCCTATCCAACAGATTCTCATTCCCAAGAGCCGTGCTATCCGTTCTTATCCGGTCGAAAAATCTTCACCCAGCATGTCCGACACCCTCTTCAGCCTCTGCACCCCCCGGAAAAGCGTTTTCGACGCTTCCCGCCGCGATACGGTTCTCGACCTCTCCGATTTACTCGATGCCAAGATCGACCCCAAGGAATTCTTCACGGAAAACTATCTCACCGATGGCCTGAAGCAGCTCCTCCGCCATGGTCTCCGCCGCCTCGCCGGCCAGAGCGACCAGGGTGTGTTCATTCTCAGCCAGAGCATGGGCGGCGGGAAAACCCACGGCATGCTGACGTTGGGGCTACTCGCCCAACACCCGGACCACCGCGAATCCGTGCTCGGCGACATCTACGAAACTTCCGTGGATCCCCAAGGCGTGCGCGTGATTGGGTTCTCCGGCCGCGAGAGCGACGCCCCCCATGGCGTTTGGGGTGCGCTGGCCGAGCAACTCGGCCAGAAGGACCTCTTCAGGGATTACTACAGCCCGCTCCAGGCACCTGGCCAGAGCGCATGGATCAACCTGCTTCAAGGTCCGCCCACTCTCATCCTGTTGGACGAGCTACCGCCCTATTTCGAAAACGCCAAGTCCAAGACCATTGGAAATTCCGACCTCGCCCGCGTCACCACCACGGCCCTCTCAAATCTGCTCGTCGCCCTCAACAAACCGGAGCTCTCCAACGTCTGCGTCGTGATCTCCGACCTCAAGGCCACCTACCAAGGCGGCAGCGCGTCGATCAACAGCGCCCTCCGCGATCTCGAAAATGAGACCCACCGCGGGGCCATGCAGCTCACGCCCGTTGCCCTCAATAGCGACGACATCTTCCACATCCTCCGCAAGCGCCTCTTCGAGAAACTGCCGGATGACCCAAAAATCATCGCCGGCGTTGCGGACGCCTATGCCCAGAGCGTGAAGGACGCTCGCTCGATGGACCTCACCTCCGCCAACCCGGATGATTACCGCCGTGAGATCACGGTTTCCTACCCGTTTCACTTTTCCCTCCGCGACCTCTACGCCCGCTTCCGCGAAAACCCCGGCTACCAGCAAACCCGCGCGCTCATCCGCCTGATGCGCGTCATCACCTCCCGCCTCTGGGAAACCGGCCGCGCCAAGGAGCAATCGCTGATCCACCCCTACGACATCGACCTCAACCACTCCGAGACCCGCGCGGAAATCGAGGGCATCAACTCCCGCCTCGCCAACGCCGTCGCCCACGACATCGCCAGCACCGGTGCGAGCGTCGCCGAGCAACTCGA
>JBIPMR010000802.1:0-2747 GCA_044369025.1 Luteolibacter sp. | reverse complement strand
AGGCGGATGCGGAGGTCTTCGAGCGCGGCGAGGTCGATGCCTTCCCAGAACTCGGTGGTCTGGATGGCGCGGAGGTATTCGAGCTGCACCTTGACGGCGGGGATGGCGTCCTTTTCCTCAAGGCTGGCGGCGATCTCGATGACCTTCTTGCGGGTGGACTCGAAGGTGCCGGAATCCTTCTCGATCAGGGCGAGCTGCATCCGCAGAGCGCTGAGATCGAAGAAGCGGGCCTCGATCCCGTCGGTTTCGATCTGGCTCGGCAATCCGGCGACTTGAAACTCGATGTCGTGAATGTCGAAATCCGTTAGCGATTCCCATGAGGCCGCATTCTTGAATTTTTCGACATGCTGGAGGCGGGCGCGCACCATGAAGTTGTCCGGGTTCATGCCGCTGACTTCCCCGTGCAGGGTGCTGGCGAGCACCCTGCGGAGTGAGCCGGAGGGTTCCAGCTCGGGAGTCCTCTGGACGGCGGCGAGCAACTGGACGCGGCTTTTGAAGAGGCGGGTGCCGAGGGCCTCGCCACCGCTGCCCTCGATGCCGTCGGGGTTCTCGCGGAAGTAGTCGAAGTTGAAGCAGAAGTCGAAGATCCGGAAGTGTTCCTTGTCCTGATCCGGGCCGAAGAGGTTTTTGCAAAGGCGGGTGCCGCGACCGATCATCTGCCAGAACTTGATCTTGGAGTAGACCGGCTTGAAGAACACCAGGTTGACGATCTCCGGCACGTCGATGCCGGTGTCCAGCATGTCCACGGAAATGGCGATGTGCGGGGCCTTGTCCTTCCGGGAGAAGTCATCGATGAGGGTCTGCGGGTATTTCGCTTGATGGTCGATGATCCGGGCGAAGTGTCCGGCGTGGTGCGGGTAGTGGAAATTGAAACGCTCCTCGATGAATACGGCGTGGTCGTGATTGCGGGCGAAGATGACGGTCTTGCCGAGTCGGTCGCCGCCTTCGACCTTGAGGCCTTCCTTCATCAGATGCTGGAGCATTTTGTCCACCGTATCGGTGTTGAACAACCAGCTGTTGATCGCGGAGGCTTGCACGGTGTCGGGAGCGCCGATGTTGCCGTTGTTGTCTCCCCAGTCGAGGGACTCCCATTCGGCCTTCTCGGCGTCGCTGAGATCATCGTAGTGGATGCCGTCGCGGGGGAATTTGAGATCCACCTGCCGGACTTGGGGCGGGACGAGGAAACCATCGCTGACGGCCAGTTCCAGTTCGTAGGCATCGGTGGGGACACCTTCTTCGAGGTCGAAGAGTTCGTAGGTGTTCCTGTCCACCTGTTCCCGCGGGGTGGCGGTGAGGCCGACGAGCAGGCAATCGAAGTAGCGGAAAATCTCGCGGTAGCGCTGATAGACCGAGCGGTGTGCTTCATCGATGATGATGAGATCGAAGTGGCCGATGCCGAAGCGGGCAGTGCCGCCATCGGTCACGTCGATAAGTCCCATCATGGTGGGATAGGTGCAGACATAGACGCGGCCCTCGGTGTTCTTTTCCGTGACCAGATTCACCGGGCTGGAATCCGGCAGGTGTTTCTTGAAGGCATTCCCGGCTTGGTTGACCAGCGAGATACGGTCGGCGAGGAACAGCACACGCTTGGCCCAGTTGGCCCGCTGGAGCACGTCCACAAGGGCGATGGCGACGCGGGTCTTGCCGGTGCCGGTGGCCATCACCAGCAGAGCCTTGCGCTGCTTCTCGGTGAAGTGTTCGCAGATGCTGGTGATGGCGCGTTTCGCATAATAACGCTCGACGATCACGCCATTGATGGGAACCGTTTTGAATGGCTTCTTGCTGCTGCGGCGGAGGATGAGGCGGGCGAGTTCCTCCTTCTTGTAGAATCCGGACACGCGGCGCGGTGGATAGGCCATATCATCCCAGATCCATGTCTCGTAGCCGTTGGTGTAGAAAATGACTGGGCGCTGGTCATACATCTTCTCAAGACAATCAGCGTAGAGCTTCGCCTGTTGCTGACCGACGCGGGCGTCCACCGTGGTCTTCTTGGATTCCACGATGCCGAGCGGCTTGCCGTCATCGCCCCACAGCACGTCGTCCACGTAGCCCTTTCCCGCTTGGTTCGGCATTCCGGTCACTTCGAATTCCTTGTCACGCTTCTGATCCAGCGGCCAACCGGCGCGCTTGAGTTCGAGATCGATGAGGTAGTGGCGGGTCTGGGCCTCCGAGTAGTCGTGGGTGTCCGGCTTTTGCTCCGCTGCGGCCTTGGCTTCCGCGAGCTGGGCACGGAGGGCTTGGATTTCGGAATCGAGCGCATCCTTTTCCTGCTGCCGCTGGAGGGCTTCCTTGGCCTGCCCCTCAAGCTGCTTTTCCAGAGCCTCCAGATCCTTGCGCGGGACGACCGCCGCACTGGTGACCGGCTGCGGCACGCGGGCGTCCGACCATGCGGCTCCCTCGCGAGGGGTATCCGGCGCATAGGTGCGGGTGAGCCAGTAGCAGAGGTGATGCAGCTCCTTGACCACCTGCAAGGCATCGTATTGGCGGATGGGTCGTGACTCGTGGACTGCTTGATTTCCCTCCTGTTGAATGAGCCGGGCTTTCTGGAATACCGCTTCCGGCAACAGGTTGCGGAAACCGGGATCGTGAATCATCGCTCCGAGACTGGAGTCATACGGCATCCGCAGGCTCGTGTCGTAGCGGTAAAGCCAGCGAACGGCGGCCTCCAGCGCGAAGCGGGCGTGGAAGCAAGCGGCGCGGGGATCACCCATGATGTGCTCTTCCGCCTTGCGGGAGGCTTCCGCAAT
>JBIPMR010000919.1:0-2749 GCA_044369025.1 Luteolibacter sp. | reverse complement strand
CAAAGGGGTGGCTGGTCGCCGCCGCTCTGCTTGCAACACGGAAAGCAGAACGGGCAGCCGGTCATTGCAGAGTTGCTGCAGCCGTCTAAGGCACACGCGATCTTGCCGTCAGACGTGAACCTGAGCGTCGGCGGAAGCGGCGGAGGCGGCGGCTCGATGTCGAGCCGCACCGGCTCGACGTCGACACTCACCGGCTCGACCTCGACCCTCAGCGGCGCGATCTCGACCCTCACCGGCTCCATGCCGAAATCGGATCGCCGCACCGGCTCGATGTCGACCCTCAGCGGCTCGAGCGGCTCGATCTCGACCATCATCTCTCGCCGCACCGGCTCGATGTCGATCCTCACCTGCTCGCTGGCGACCCTCACCGGGATGTCGTCGTTTATCATCACCGGCGTGAACGTCTCGATCACCAACCTCTGGGCCGAAACGACGCTGTCCGAGAGGATCTCGACTCTCACCGGTGCATCATCGTCGGGCTCCGTGTCGTCGTCAAGTGCCTTGGGGGAGCCAATAGACCTGCAGCCCACAGCTTTGATTTGAAATGAGGGAACGTGGGTGGGAGGTTGAGGTGAGATCGGTATGGCAGCATGGGGGTGGCCAACCGATCTCACCTCAACCTCCCACCCACGCTCCCTCATTTCAAATCAAAGCTGTGGGCTGCATGTCCGTCGGCTTCACACCGGTGCCTCTGCTCGCAACATCGAGCCGCACACGGGCCGAACGCGGCACGGGCTGCACCAACAACCGGCTGGACGAGCCACCAAAAACGCTGCTGACAGAAAAACAAACGATCCAATCACGACCGCACAGACTGGGTACCTGAAGGCAGTCGGCCGGAGTTTGCTGGCGCCACGAACTGGCCTTAGAATTTGTCTGCCGGGCTGAGTTTTGGTGCAATCGGCACTGCAAGACGAGCCACGTCGATCCAGATGGGTTTGCGGCCAATTGTTTGTTACTGAGCATCTGCCGAAAATCGGCCCACAGATCTCCGGCCAGGCAACCTTCAGGTACCCACAGACGAGCGATGCAAGACCGCTCAGAGAAGAGATGCAACCAAGACCGCTCAGAGAAGCGATGCAAACCCAAGCACCGGCCGGAGTTTGCTGGCGCCACGAACTGGCCTTAGAATTTGTCTGCCGGGCTGAGTTTTGGTGCAATCGGCACTGCAAGACGAGCCACGTCGATCCAGATGGGTTTGCGGCCAATTGTTACTGAGCATCGGCCGAAAATCGGCCCACAGATCTCCGGCCAGGCAAGCTTCAGGTACCCACAGACGAGCGATGCAAGACCGCTCAGAGAAGAGATGCAACCAAGACCGCTCAGCTCAGAGAAGCGATGCAAACCCAAGCACCTGATACCTAAGCCAGAAACCTTCCCACAGATAGAGATAGGGGCATGAGGCTCGGAAACCCGGCTGGGAACGAACGACACAGAAACGCTTGATTTGGAGAGAAATAACATGGGCCCAGCCCGATATCGAAGGGGTACGTGTCAAATCCATGACTTTAAGCAGCGACTGCGTTCACTCACACGGCCACGGGGACTCTGAATAGTGCGGGGAGAGGGGAGGGGGGCTCGAAACCAGGCCGGGGGCGAAGAAGAAACAATGTCAGAGGATTTAAAATCCGAATGACCCTGGCCCGACCTCAACTCAAGGGTTTATGCATTCGAGCCCTTACCGTACGAAAATATAAGCGACGGATTGTTTTTACAACTGTACCAAGGACAGACTCAAATCCGAAGCTCGACTTGCATTGTCCAAGGCATGCAGCCCGTTGCAAGCAAGTCACGCAATTCCAAAGCAAACTGCAAGGCATATCATATGGGACTTTACTCTGGCTGATGGGGACCCTGCACTCCCATTGCATCTCTGACAATACACTGACGGCCCCTTTAATCGGGTCCAGCTCGAAATTTGCTGCAGAACGCACACAAAGTTAGCCCCGTAGACCAATTCTAAAGCCATTTCGTGGCGAATTCCCGGTCCAAGCCAAAACTAAAATGCAAAATGGCCGCTACTGCTGCACGGACGGCCAGAACATGCGAGCGATGCGAACACGACCGCTTGTGCTGCACGACCACGAGTGCACCATGAACCTGAACGTTGTATGATATTGACAAGGTTGTTGGGTGCTCTCGTGCTCAACGGCGCCGCCGCCAAGGCGGCGGCGGCGAACGCGAAGGCGTTCGCAACGCACGCTTCTGATTCTGCTCCAGCAGATGCTGCGGCGGCGGATTCTTCGGCGGACGCGGCCCTGTGCTCGTGCTCGATGACGCCGCCTCGGAAGCCGCCTGGGGATCAACCGCCTCTTCATCTTCAAGCTGCTGTGTCTGCTGCATCCGCCTCGCATTCCCGCCCCGCCGCCGATGTCCTCGCTCTCCACGGACGAGCAGTATCATGGCCTCCCGATGGGCGAGTGCCTCCGGCGAGAAATGACTCTCGCAAATGGGCTTCTTGTAGCCGCCGCTACTCCAGCAACAAGGGAAGCAGAACGGGCAGCCGGTCTTTGCTGGGTTCGTGCACAAATCGTGAAAACAAGCGACCTTGCTGTCGCTGGTGACCTTCGGCGGAGGATACGCCGGCTGCATCGGCCCGCGTGCCTCGACATTCGTGACGTTCGTTCATCCAATTTGGTGGCACCCCGCCCCAAGGCACTGGCCCTAGCCTTGTTCTGAGTCCATGGGCACGAATGGGGCAAATGAAATACATCAACATCATAAACTATGAGGTCGATGTATGGTATTC
>JBIPMR010000800.1:0-2750 GCA_044369025.1 Luteolibacter sp. | reverse complement strand
GGCCAGTTGCTCGGTAAGTTTGTGGTGGAGGAGGATCAGCGGCTTTATTCACGGATCATGTCGGGGGAAATCCCCGGGACCGCGGGGCATGCGCCGATCCGGATACTCCGGTCGGACGGCAGCGCGGTATGGATGGAAATTTCAATCGCTCCGCTGGACGACGGTGGCATGGTGGGCAGCCTTCGGGACGTGAGCTCCCGCAAGCTGGCCGATGAGGAACTCGCCAGGTGCTCGTTGGCCGCCAGCGAAGCCAAGAGCGGGTTTCTCGCCAACATCAGCCACGAGATGCGCACTCCGCTCAACATCATCCTGGGCTCGACCGCGCTCGCCCAGGATCCCGGCATCGATCCCGTGCTGTTGGTCAAGCACCTCCAGCGGATCGAGGCGAACGCCGGAATTCTTTTGCGCATGATCAGTGGCATTCTTGACGTTGCGTTCATCGAGTCGGGCCGCTTCGATTTCGAACGGGCCCCCGTGGCGTTGCGTGCCTGCTTGAGTGCCGCCATCGCACCGCTCGCCGAGCAGGCCGCGGCGCGGGGCGTCGACTGCAGCTTGATGTTTGACGAGCTGCTGCCTGGGCAGATCATTGGCGATTCCGACCGGCTCCGGCAGATCGTGACCAATCTGGTGGAAAATGCCATCAAGTTCACCGCCTGCGGCAGCGTGCGTGTCGAGGCGATCCGCGTCACGCCAAGCCCCGGTGGTGGCGACTGGCTCGAGATCCGCGTGATCGATAGCGGGTGCGGGATCTCGCCGGAAGCGCAGCAACGGATCTTCGGGCGCTTCGAACGGGGGGACGAATCGACGTCGCGGCACAGCCCGGGGGTGGGGCTGGGCCTCAGCATCGTCAAGGCCCTGGTGGAGGGCCTCGGTGGTTCGGTCAGCGTGCGCAGCCGGCCAGGCGAGGGGGCGGATTTCCGGGTGCTTCTTCCGCTGGAGGCGGTGAAGGAGGGCGAGCCGCGGGATCGGCCCCAAAACCCCGAAGCCGGGGTGACACGGTCGAACCGGTCTGCCCGCGAAGGCGGACTTCCGTTCAGGATCCTCATCGCCGAGGACTCCGACCCCAATTACGCGATTGCCGAAATTTTCTTGCGGCGCGCTGGCCACACCGTCACGCGCGCCATCAACGGTCACTTCGCCGTCGCGGCCGCGGCCGGGGTGGACTTGATCCTGATGGACATCGAGATGCCGGAAATGGACGGGCTCGAGGCCACCCGGCGCATCCGCGAGGCCGAGCGCCTGGCTTCAAGACGGGCGGTGCCGATCTTGGCACTCTCCGCCCATGGCGGCGCGGCCTTCCGCGAGAGTTGCCTTGCCGCCGGGTGCAGCGGATTTCTAGCCAAGCCGGTTCGGTATGAGCTGGTGTGCCTCGCGGTGAAGGAGGCGCTCCAAAAACAACCGGGGGTGGGGACGTCTCATGAGTAGGTCCGCTCCATTCAAACTGGCTTCGCCGGGTTGCCCCCGCGGTGCTTGCGGTTGGCTTGGGCGAGGCGACCCGTATTTTGGGTTCAAGATCCCACATCAACCACCCACCCGCCCATGATCCGAAAAATCCGGGTGGTTCTGGTCGATGACGAGCGGTTGGCACGGGTCCGCCTGGCAGCCCTGCTGGCCATCCATCCGGAGGTCGAAGTGGTCGGCGAGGCCGGCGATATCGAGACCGCCGCGGCGCTTTGTGCCGGATTGCTCCCGGACGCCGTGTTCCTCGATATCCAACTGCCGGGGTCAAGTGGGTTTGAGTTGTTGCCGCTGCTCGTCGGCAAGCCTGCGATCATCTTTGTTACCGCCTATGACCGGTTCGCGATGCGTGCCTTCGAGGTCAACGCCCTCGACTACCTGCTCAAGCCGATTCACCCGGAGCGGCTGGCGCGCTCGCTGATGCGCCTCCAGACCCTGCATCCTGAAACAAGCATCCCCTTGAATGAGGTGGACCTGGTCGCCCTCAAGGAGGATCGATTGCTGCGCATGGTCCCCGTCACCTCCATCACCCATATCAAGGCGGAGGATAACTACTCCAGCGTCCATCTGCTGGACATGGCGCCGGCCTTTGTCCGCCGCTCTCTCGCGGAGTGGGAGAAGCTCCTGCCGCCGAAGCACTTTTTACGCGTGGAGCGCTCGCTGATCATCCGGCTCGACGCCGTCCATTCGATGCGCGCCGAGTCGCGGGACAGCATGGAATTGATCATTTCAGGACAGAGCCAGCCTATTCTGCTGGGTCGCCGCGGCGCCCTTTTTCTGCGCCGCGCCCTGGAGAATTGCTGACGGGGAATTTGGTCAACTTGGCCACAAATCCGGGCAACTTCGCCACGTTTCAAATGACAGCCCGGTCCGCACAACAGCCAATTGGGGGGAGTGCCGAACCATCAAATCCCGCCTACCAGTCCCATCCAGCCTCGGCCCTGCTTGGGGTGCCGGTCCGTCATTACGGGACTTGTGCTGGTGCTTTGCGTTTCTCCGCTGTTGGCGTTCCCGCCCGCCCCTTTCACGACGGTCCACGGCATGGTCCGGGATGAATATGGCAAGACGCTGCAGCTCGACGGCGCCTCGGTCGCCTTCTCCAAGGACGGCCAACAAGTCCTGCGGGTGCCGATCCAGGCCAGCTCGCTGCTCAACCAGAACTACCAGATCCGCCTGCGCATGGACATGCAGCGCGCGGGCACCGTCAAATACAACGATCTCGCCCAGAATCCCGGCCAGCAGTTCACCCTCGCCGTCCGCATCAACGACATTCTCTATCAACCGCTCGAGAT
>JBIPMR010000801.1:0-2750 GCA_044369025.1 Luteolibacter sp. | reverse complement strand
GAACACGTAGCTGGACGCGGAATTGGGCAAAGCGAAGGCAAACCTCGACGTGAAGGAGGAGGAGCTGGGTGTGGCCGTGACCGAGAAGCAGGAGGAGGAACGCAAAGCGGCAGCCATGGCTCGCGCTGTGGCCTTGGAGGCAGAATCCAAGATCCTCTCCGGGTGGCTGAAGGAGGTGTATGGTATCACTGGCGTCGGCCCTCGCCGTGCGCTCGGTAGATCCTTCAGGCGTATGGCATCCTGTGTCGCAACAAGGTGGAGGGTTACCGAGCGTGCGGCGATGGAGAAGGTGGGTATCCTGACGTCGTTCCTGCAGCCGCAGCAGCAATGCCGTGGTATGTTGCGGCAGAGGTCGGTAAGACCATCGGCGAGGACAAACTGGATGAGGAAGGTAATGTGATCATGCCGCAACCTCAGGAAACCTACGCCGCAGTCGGGTCTTCCCCTGGCTGCTTGCGCAACCAGCCCTGCGGGCGCTCTCGCCCCGTGTCACGGGACGCTCGCTTCGCTCGGCCCCGTTTCCCCGTTGCTGCGGGCGGTGAATCCTCAACTGCTCTGCGTGTGCCCGCGTTCCGCTGGAGGGCGCTGCGCACCCCCCAACGGTTCCCTGCACTTGAGGGCGCCACCTACGATGGAAGGACTCCTCGCCCAGATTTTCTGCTAGGCTTGACGATACGGGAATGGGCCTTACAAAGGTTTATGGGCTCATGCCACAGGTGCTCATCCCGTCTCAACCATTGCCTCAAACGAAACTCCATGCTTCTTTACCCCAATTCAAAATCCCAGTTCCCTTTGGACCGCTGCAGAATCGGCACGGAAGTGGAACTCAACGCGGACTTCATGGATGATCCGGGGGCCAAGGCATCCGAACTGGGAATCGACTGGTATGACTTTGGTCGCGGCCACGAAAAAAAATTCAAGAGCCAACAGGGGCGGAGCGTGACGATTCAACTGGCTCAATACGGGGCTCTCTTTCTGACGTGCTACCAGCCGGATGCGGGACATTGGAAAATCACGAGCATCGAGTTCAATCCTGTCACCCTGCTCTATGGTCACAACGCCAAGGTGCTTGACCGCTCCGACTTCATCACGGCGATGACCGTGGCGAGAGACTTGGTCACGCGGATCCTGGCAAGGCCTGACGACGCAATCCATGTCATTCCCGGGAGCCACCCCGAGAGCCTCGCCTATTGGAGTGAAATCGAAATCCCGCTCAACCTCTTCGACCCGAATGGTCGCCTTTGGGATATCCTTCGAAATACCCGCACCCAGCTTGTTCGGAAAAGGGCCTACGACTATAAGGATGAATCGACCCATTTAGGAGCGAAGGATGGAGCACTCTCGATCAAGATTTATCGCAAGGACCTCCAGATGAGCGACAAGTGTGAAAAATTCGACGCTCCCTGTGACATCCCGATTGTGCGTGTCGAGTTGAAGCTCAAAGGAACCAAGCTACTTGAGCATCTAGGACCCGAAGCGAACACCGCCAGAATCGATGGGAGGCAGCGTGTCGTCAGTTTCGGCGGAGACGCGTTGGTGCGCGTCCACAAGAAAATCGTCTCCACGCTCGAAGGGATGAATGTCGGGCCTGACAGACTTGCCAACAGTCTTGGCGACCACACCGGGCAGATGATCGGCTTGGTATCCCGGGTTTACGGACCGTCGATTGAAGAGCTGCTCGACCTCTATCGCACGCAGTTGGGGTGTTCCGACAAGAAGTTCAGGAACATGCGCACGGCGGCGGTGGCCGCCCACGGCGCGATAACGCAAATGCACCCAGCCAGTATCTTCAGTGGCGACGCTTACCATTACCAGCCTGAGATTGAGATTCCAAAGTTGGAGGCTGGCCTTCTGGAACGCAGGGAGGCCACTCGCGGCGATGATGCGATTTCCAAGGCTTACCGGGCGCGGAAGTGAGGCGACGATCAAACGTGCGGTGAAGCATGGGTGGGAAGGTCTTACCGATGTCGGCAGTGTTGGAGATGGTCGTTTTTTGGTCGTTAAACGGCTATTAACGTGCGCGAGCACGGTGAGCGCCACACTGGTGCCCACCTTCATCGCGTGTGACCCCGCCTCAAAAGAAGGCGGCCTCCAGCATTTGCATCACCCAGTCGTGGAGGCCGGGTTTCTTGCTCTCCCGAGAGCCAGCGACCTTGAGCGTCTTGATCCCATGCTCAGCGACAAACCGTTTCAGGTCGGCAGGCTGGTCGGGACCTCCGTCCCGGGACAGATGGAGGCATGGCTTGCCGTGTTTCCTCGCAAAGCCGATGGTCCTCAGCGAGCCACCTGTTACTTCCGCCGCCAGCGTAAACACCACCGTGCCGTCGTTGTCCCGGACGTTCCACTCGGTCCGCTGGAGGTAGGATGCGGATGGAGTCTCAGCAAGCTGGTAGCGGGCCGGGATGGGACCTTCCAGGCTCTTGCGTCCTTTCGGGCACCAACCTCCATGCGGTAACCGCCGTATGCCCGTCGATGAGGTCGTGGAGCGCGGATTTCGACGCCGATCCCGCCAACCCGCTGGTGGATGCGCCGTAACCGGTGGCGGGTTATAGGAGGAATTCTGCTGCGCCGATATCGTCATCCTCGGGCGATGACCGGTTCAGACGATTATTCCTATCGGGGAGATAGCTTTTTTTGCGCTCAATCCGGCTCGTGAAAAATCTGCTGGCTGATCTAGCAAAATCGTGCAGGTTGCCGGGCGAAAGCAAACACATCACCCATGAAATCAAAGAAGAACCTTACCCGCTTCA
>JBIPMR010000109.1:0-8498 GCA_044369025.1 Luteolibacter sp. | reverse complement strand
AGGCCTGGAAAAAACCGCCAAGTGAGATATGCGGGGGAATGGTCGCCAAGGCGCTTCCTCGGGCGACGCGTGCCCTGATCGCAAGCACCCACCCGGAACCGAAGCGGGAAAGCGCGCCTCGTGTCCTCCCGCGTATCAATCACGGGCTTTTTCATGACTCCCCCGCATTTTCAGCAAATGTCATGCCGAACATTTCTGGGTGTGACGCCTTTCGCTCATTTTTAAGCGAAAGGCCACACGCACGAGGTCCCACCCCAAGAAAAAACCGCCGCCCCTGTTTCCAGAGACGACGGCCTTTTGCTTCCCGCCATGAGCGCGGGAAAATTTACCGTCCAGCGATGAGGAGATTCAACTCCGCACGGCTCACGGTGTTCTTCCCGTGGGTCCGTGTCCGGCGATGCTGTTCACGGAGTCCGGCCAGGATGGCGGATGGCGCATATTCGTCCTGGTTGATGCCGAGGTCGGTGAGGGTCGTACGCTCGAGGGCGACGATGGCGGAGGTAGATTGACCGGATAGCCGGGCATTCTTATAGGCGTCCAGACCTCGCCGGAGAGCATCGCGGTAGGGCGTGACCGCCGGGCGCGGCCACTTGTCCGCCCGAATGGGCGGTGCGGCTGCGTGGCTGTTGCGAAGAGAAAGAACGGCTTTGCCTATCGGCGTTTGCCTTCACCTTCCACTCTCGGGGGCAATCAGGGCGGGGCGAGGCCGCCCGGCCCAACCGCTGCGGTGGAGTGGTCGGTCGGTTATCTGCCGGATTTCCGGTTGCCGGACAAGGCTTTGGATTTGGTGGATCAGGCTTGTGCGGCGGTTAGGTTTTGGTCTTTGACGCCAAAGATTGAAGAGAAGAGTTGCGGCGAGACGCCGCAAGCACGGCCTGCCGCGAGACGCGGCAGCCACTTCGTGGTGGGAAGAGAGGGGATTGCGGCAGCGGTGGAGACTGCGCGGGAGATTCTTGGGAACCTGCTGGATGATTTCAACAAGCGCCTTGGCGACCGCGGCATGACGGTGGAACTGGACGCGAGCGCCTTGGAGCTGGTCTTGCGGAAAGGTTTCAGCCAAGAATACGGGGCAAGGAATTTGGAGCGGGTGATGGACCGGATGCTGGGCACGTTGGTCGCCGAGGCGCTGCTAGTCAGCCTCGCAAGGCTCCGAATTGCAGTGGATGACAGCTCGGGGGGGCAAGAAACCTTGATGTTGAAGTTACGAGTTTTAAAAATTCATGAGAACCTACCTCCGCAGGGTCCAAGCGGCGTCATCGCCGGGCACTTCCATCTGGCGGTTGAAGGTAGCGACGATGCGTTGGATGTCCTGCGCGCGGAGGCGGTTCTTGGGGCCGTCCTTGCGGAAGCCCTTGCTGGCTGCGAGTGGCCCCGGAGCGTCCGGGCAGAGGCTGATCTCAGGCCTTGGGCCGGCCAGGCGGCTCCCGGGCGACGCGAAATCTACCGTAGGCGACGCAATTCGGCCCTAGTGGACAGGCTTCGCGCTTGTTAAGAACCCAAGCCGGTCAGAAATGCGTCTCTCCACAACTCGAAATCCTTCGGGTGAAACGGATGGATTTCATGATTGCACCCTGCCGCGAATCAAGCTTCACCGTCACAAACCCCATCCCCTGATGCAACCCGTCGATTTTTTACCCAGGAAAGCTGGATGGTGCCGATTGATGCTCGCGGGTGGCCTGATGTGCACGTTGTTGCCGCCGGTTGCGCTGGCGGGGAAACCCATCGAGGTGGCTCAGAAGATCGAGCTGAAATCCGGGAAGCTGCCGGGGTTGCCGAGTTCACCCCACGGCGGATGGGTCGGCAAGCTCGGAAACTCCCTGGTGGTGGCCGCCGCACCACAAACGCCCCGCGATGAGGGCGCGCTTTCCATTTGGACCTGCCCGCTGTCTTCGGAAGCGGGCCGGGCGAAATCATGGAAGGAATCCGCTGTGGCCGTGCCGGCGTGGGCGGCTTCCGCGCAATGGGAGCAGCGCTTGATCGTGGCGGGTGGCATGCAGGATCAAAGTCCGGTATCCAGCGTGTGGTTGCTGGGCGTGGATGACTCCGGAGCGGTGAAATCCGAACGGCTCCCGGATTTGCCGCGGCCATTGGCGGGCGCGGGCGCGGCGATGATCGGGACCACCCTGCATGTCTTCGGCGGCATGTCCTCGGTGGAACCGGCCGTGTTCGAGAAGAAGCTGTGGAAACTGGAATTTACCGATGGGGTTCCGGCGCCGTCATGGCGGGCGGGCGAGGATTTGCCGGATGCTCCGCGCGCGTTTTCCGCGGTGACGGCGCAGTATGGAATGCTCTGCGTTTTCGGAGGGATCGGGCCGGGGCGGGTTGTTTCTAACGAAACCTGGGTCTATCGGCCCACGCCGATTGAAGCCACCAGTTACATCGGATGGAAGCGCGTGAGCGACCTGCCGCATCCCGCTGCCCTGGCATCGGCCGTCGCCTTGGGCCAGGCCAGTGTGATGCTCGCGGGTGGAATCCAGGCGGAGACGGTCCCACGACTTCCTCCGCCAAATGCCGTCACGCGGCAGGACGAGCGGCCGTGGCTCTATCATACGGTCACCGATGCGTGGTGCCCGTTCGACAAGGCGCTTCCCGCCGGCGATGCGATGGCCCTGAAGGTGGATCCGGATGTCTGGCTCGTCGGCAGCGGGACGACCCACGAGGTGACTTTTCCGCGGATGATGAGGAATCTGGCGGTGATCGATTACATCGTGGTGATCGGTTACTTCGTCGTTCTCGCCACCATCGGGTTCTACTTTTCCAAACAGGAATCCAGCGCCGAGTTTTCGTTGGGAAACCGCAAGGTGAAATGGTGGGCGGCGGGTATCAGCATGTTCGCCACCGGGGCCAGCGCGATCAGTTTCATGGCGATCCCCGCGCTGGCGTTCGCGACGAATCTGGTGTGGACGCTGCCTGTCGTGGCGATGTTGATTCCCGCCTACTTCATCACGGCCTATTTCATCTTTCCACTGCTGCGGCGCATGGAGATCACCTCCACCTATGAATATCTGGAAAGGCGGTTCAACAATCCGCTGAGGCTCATCGCGAGCGCGCAGTGCATCCTGATCCAGACCATCGGCCGCACCGCCGTGGTGCTGGTCCTGCCCGCGCTGGCGATCGCTTCGGTCACCGGCATGAATGTGTTCCTGAGTGTGTTGCTGATGGGGATCCTCACCACCATCTACACGGCGGTCGGCGGATTCGAGTCGGTGATCTGGACGGAGGTTTTCCAGGGAGTTTTGAAATTCATCGCCCCGCTGGCGATGGTGATCATCGCCATCGTCAGCCTGCCAGGCGGCTTCGGCGAGTTTTGGAAAACCAGCGGGGACTATGGCAAGTTCGACTTCGCGCTGGTGACCTGGGACGTGACGGTTCCGGCGATCTGGATTCTGCTCATCAGCTATCTGCTGCAGTTCACGGTGGTGAAGGCGGGGGACCAGCCGATCATCCAGCGGGTGTTCTCCGCGCCGCTGCACGAGGTGCGCCGGGTGACCGCCATGGAGGCCACTTGCGGGATTCTCATCGGGATTCTCTCCAACGTGCTCGGCATCGCGATCTTCAGTTATTTCCGCGCCCATCCCGAGCAGTTTTCGCCCACGGCGCAGAATGACCAGATCGTGCCGTTGTTCGTGACGCAGGCAATGCCGCCGGGATTCGCCGGCATGGTGATCGCCGCGATTTTCGCCTCCGCGATGGCCACCGTGGCCAGCGCGATGAACAGCGTGGCCACCATCTACACCGAGGATTTCTATCCGAAGATCCGGCCCAGGGCGACGGACAAACAACGCCTGCGCACGCTGAAGATCACCTCATACGTGGTGGGCATTGTCGGCACCAGCATGGCCTTGTTGTTAGCCGGGACGAATCCGAAATCACTGATGGTGGTGTGGAGCCAGATCGTCTCGCTGATGGGGGGCGGGATTGTCGGTGTCTATTCGCTCGGGATGTTCACCCAACGGGTGAACGGGTTCGGGGCGGTCTGCGGGGCGGTTTCCAGCATTGTCATCACGCTGTTGGTGAAACTTTACACGCCGCTCCATTGGGCCACCTACATGCCGGTCGCCATCCTTTCCTGCATGGTGATGGGCTATCTGTGCAGCTTGTTCTCGCCGCAGACCAAGAATCTCGAAGGCCTCACCGTGTTCACTCCGAAAAAGGCCGTGGAGGAGGTATGATCGCGCGCCACGGTGTCGTCTTCGCGCGACTCAACCAATACGCCGCAGACCGTCACAACCTGCCGACAAACCAGGTGCGGGCCGCCTTGTCGGACTCGCCCCGTGAGATGTCGCCTGCCGGCCCGGCGTGGCGGGTTTCGGTGGAATCACGCCCGGTCGCCGCGGATCCGGGGAACCGGTTTGTTTCGCGCCGCATTCCCTATTCGCCGGAGCTTTGTTTTGTCGATGACATCGGTCCGCACAAGCCGATCATCCTGACCGACATCCCGAAGCTCAACGGGCGCGACGGCCCGTCGCGAATCCGGGAACGCAGCGGCAGCACGGCGGCGCCTTGTGCCGGGTTTCGATCGATCGTTTCGGGCCGGGGTTTTCTGCTACTCACGGAGCAGGGGAATTCGCTTGTCGTCGCATTCGGTCACATCACGGCGGAAATGATTTCGGACGATGAAGAAGCTCCGAGGGTGCGGGTCACCCATCCGACTCGAGTTCCGGTGGGTGTTAGAATGCCCGTGGAAAGCCCGGTTGAAGCGTTGCGGCCGCTGCCCGAGAACGCGCTGTTGGGCGGGCGCGTGATCGAGTTGGAGGCTGGAGCTTGTGTCTGTCTGGAATTCGCGAAATAAACTCACCAAACCATGCATCGGCCTCCCATCATTCTCGACATGGTCCACCACAACCCGGGCGAGGCGCCGTTCCAGTCGCGGTTTCTGGATCCCGCGCACCTGGTGAACTACGGCTTCAACGGCCAGGTTTTCAAGCACATCAACTGCGTCGTCACCTTCGAAAAACTGGGTGTTGACGTGTTTCCCGCCAGCACCGTGGAGCGCGCGTGGCTCGACGGATTCACGCCGGGGTTCGCGCGGGACATCGCGGCGGCGAAGGCGGCGGGCTTGTCGGTATTCTATCATCTCGACCTGTTCGTTCTGCCAAAACGACTGGTGGAACACTATCGAAGTGAAATCTGTGATCCGGAATCCGGGCGAATCCTGCTGGACCGGCCGAAGACGCTGGAGATTCACCGGGCGATGTTTGATGAGCTCAGCGAACGATTTCCGGAAGTGGATGGTTATATCATCCGTGTGGGGGAGACCTACCTGTTCGACACACCCCATCATGTGGGGAACGGGCCGATCCCGAGGGTGGGGGATGCCTGGTCGCCGACTTACCTTTATCCGGAAACTCTCGGTCAAAAACAGTCCGGACTGGCTTGGATTTCCGCGCAGGTGGAGGCCTATGTGCAATTGATCGCTTTCCTGCGGGATGAAATCTGCGAGAAGCACGACAGGCTGTTGTTTTTCCGGACCTGGGATGTTTTTCCGGACAAGTTGCATGCCTGTCCGGATCACTATCAGGAAGTCACCGGTCGGATCGCGCCGCATGAAAAACTGGTGTTCTCCATCAAACACACCGCCCTCGATTTCTGGCGCCATGTGAAAGTGAACGAGTGCCTGACGCGCGGGAACCACCGCCAGATCATCGAGGTCCAGTGCCAGCGCGAGTACGAGGGGAAGGGGGCCTGTCCGAACTATATCATGGACGGTGTGATCAACGGCTTCGAGGAGAATGCGGTGAGAACCGGCCTGCGCGACTTGTTGGGGCATCCCTTGATTGTCGGAGTCTATAACTGGTCGCGTGGCGGCGGCTGGTATGGTCCCTATATTCCGCATGAGTTGTGGCCCGACCTGAATGCTTACGTGCTGGCGCGGTTCGTCCAGGATCCCACGCGGTCCGAGTTGGGGATTTTCCAGGATTACGCGGTTGGCGAACTCGAACTCTCGGCAGGCGACGCCGCGCGTTTCCGGCAACTTTGCCAACTTTCCGCGCGGGGGATTCTCAAAGGCCGGCATTGCGAGGCCTTCGACCGCGAACTCAAGGAGGCGGTTTTGCCGAGCGCCTGCTGGATGCGCGATGACCGGCTCGGCGGGCGTGAGCAACTGTCGATGGTGCTGGAGTTTCTCATGGAATCGGGCCGGCTTGACGAGGCGCTGGCCGAAAAGGCCGAGGCAGTCGCGATCTGGCGGGAAATCTCCACTCTGGCAGAATCGATCGGCTGGCAGAAGGGGCCGGCCGGCGAGTTCGCGAAGGTTTCGGCCGAGTATGGACGATTGCTTTTCGAAATCGTGCATCATGGTTGGCGCGTTCTGATCGCCGGGCATCGCGGGGACCAGTCGGGAAATCATGGCCGGGTGGAACTCGCCGATGCAATTCTCTGTTATGAAAAGAGCTGGGAGGCGTTCCGCGCGCTGGAGGCGAATCCATGGTGCCCGTCGCTTTATCGGGGCGAGTATTTCCATTTGCCCGGCCTGCCGGTGGTTCCCGGCTTGGATGATTCCGTCGGGTATCATCAGGGTCTGCTAGAACGGGCGGCCGGGCGTTGATCGACCGGAGACCGGGCCGGAAGCCCATCGACGGCGGAAAGCCGGGTTTCAATCGGGGTCCGTGAGTCGCGGGAAACGACGCAAAAGCGCCCCCCATTGACGCAACAATGCCCCTCCCCGGATGCTGCCGGGTGGGGCACTTTGACGCACAGCAAATTGAGACCCGACATGCCATCCACGCCGCTTCGTCTCGGAATCCGGGCCCATGACTTGGGCCGGTTTTCCGCGGCTGAGCTTGCGCGCCGGGTGCGCGCGGAAGGACTGGATTGCGTCCAACTCGCCTTGGGCAAAGCGATCAAGGGGGTGGATTCGCGCCCCGGTTACCTGAATTCGAAGATGGCTGCGGAAATCGGGTCGGCCTTCGCCCGGGCGGGTGTCCGGATCGAGGTGCTCGGGTGTTACATCAACCCGATTCATCCCGATGCGCCGACCCGGAGGGTGTTGCTGGAGTTGTTCAAGGAGCATCTGCGTCACGCCCGCGAGTTTGGTTGCAACATCGTCGCCCTCGAGAGCGGTTCATGGAATGCCGATCAGTCGCCCCATCCGGCCAATGCCGATGAAGCTGCCTATCAGGACCTGCTCGGCAGCATGGGGGAACTGGTTGCGGAAGCGGAGCGCTGTGGCGTCGTGGTCGGAATCGAAGGGGTGACCCGGCATGTTCTATCAACCCCCGGGCGGATGCGCCGGCTGTTGGATGGGATTCCGTCGTCCCATCTCCAGGTGGTTTTCGATCCCGTGAACCTGATTTCATCGGCGAACTATCCGGAACAGCGTGAAATCCTGCGGCGCTCGTTCGATCTCCTCGGTGAGCGGATGGCCGTGGTCCATGCGAAGGATTTCCGGATCGCGGACGGAGAGCGGGTCACCTGTGTTCCAGGGGACGGCTGGCTGGACTATCCATTTCTTCTCTCGTGGCTCGCAGTTCACAGGCCGGGAATTGCCGTGTTGCTGGAGGAGGTCCCGGCCGGTCAGGCCGCCGCCTGCGGGCGCTTCATCCTGAATCAACCCCATTTGCCCATTTCATGAAAAGCCCACTCGCAACTGTCAGGCGCATCGGAGACAAGCTCATCCGCGACACGCCGTTCGAATATCGCCTGGAGGTCAAACCGGTGGTGCATTCGCTCGATCGCATGCATTGCGTGGATTTCGGCAGAACCTTCGGCCTGGGGCGCCCGGCGGTGGCCTACGCGTGGACGAATCTGAACTCGCCGGAGGAAATGATCCTGACGCTCGATGTGGAGCACAATGACGGGTGCCGGATCTGGCTCAACGGCGCGCTGGTCTATCAGCAGTCCGGGGATCGCGACATCCAGCTTCGTTTCGACGAGCGCAGCATCGGCATGTCCCACGAAGTGAAACTCGCGCTGCGCCCCGGGGCGAATTCCCTGCTCGTCAAATCCGAGACCCGCGGCAGGGAATGGGCGTTTTACATGCAGCCGCCCGCAACCAACGGCGCGGTGTTGGAGGAGACGCTGGCCCATGTCACGGTCGGGCTGCACGGCGTGGCGAATATCGACACCCGGGTGGGGGCGTTGTCTAACTGGCTGGTGATCGGGGCTTTTCCCAATCCGGCGGATGGCGAGATCCGCGCCGGATTGGAGCTGATTCATGCCGCCGAGCGCGAGGTTGTTTTCGGCCGCATGTGCGAAGGGATCGATGGTCCGGTGACGTGGACGGTCCCGAAAGTCGAGCTGCTGGGCGGGATGATCGACCCGCTGCCATGGGGCACGAACTACAGTTGGAACTATCACAACGGCGGTGTCGCCTGGGCGATGCAGGAGCTGGCGGAGCTGGCGGGTGATCCGCGCTACCGTGACTATGCGTCCCGCTTCTGCGACTTCCATCTGGATGGGATTCCGTTTGTGGAATACCAGGTGAAAACCCTGAATGCGGTGGATTCGGCGAACCACTTCATCATTGATACGCCTTTGCTGGATTTCACGCTCGCGCC
>JBIPMR010000799.1:0-2766 GCA_044369025.1 Luteolibacter sp. | reverse complement strand
ACCTTGGGCGAGGCACTCCCGGTAGGCGCGCAGTGCGGCGGCGAAGCTCGGAGCCGTGTTCGAGATCGCGCCGAGACGCTTCTCCATCAACTCACTGGTGGCGGCCAGCAGCGCCTGCTCGTCGCTCCCATCCACCACGCCGGCACTGAGCACGTCTTCTTCCAGAGCGAAGAACCAACTGTCGATGATCCCACGGAATGCCCCTGACCGCGCACTGGAGGTCGCAAGTCGTTCCAGCATTCTCCGGTAAACGGTCTCCAGTTTATGCAACGGCGTCTCCGTCTCGGAAATCTGAACCTCCGCCGTGGCGAAGTTCATCGACCGTGCTTCCTGTTGGAGCCAGCGGGAGAAGAAGGTTTTTCCGCACCCATACTCACCGCGGACCGCCTTGAACCCGCAGCCGCCGTCACTGGCGCGCTTGAGTTCCTGGTCGATCGGGTCCCGGAATCGGTCCAGTCCCACGGCCAGCACATCCAACCCGTCTTGTGGGACGGTGCCACGACGCAGGGCATCGAGTACTTCAAGTCGCTTCTTGGGGCTGAGTATCATGATGGGATCTTCAAATCAAACTGAGTGCGGAGTAGGCCCATGTTCAAGGACACCGTGTCGGATGCACGATCAAAGCTGATCACCTCGTAGCCATCCACGTTGAGAATCCGGCTGACGTTCTGAATCAGGCCATCCACCCGGAAGGGTGGCATGCCAAGCTCCTGCGCCAGCGCCTGTTTGACCGCAGTGCCACCGCGGGAGTCCAGCCCTTTGAGCAGTTTGCTCATCAGCTCGTCTGCAGGAGCACCGCGGACCGCGAGTTTCGACTGCTCCAGATAGATCGGGCACTGCAACAGCACATCGATCCACCCACCAGCAGCCGGGGCCGTTTTTTTAAGGGGTTGCTCAAACAAATCGAGACCTTGGACCACTTTCTCCTGCTTCGGCTTGGCCAGCGGTGTAGGGGCCACATCCGAGGCCGTGATGGCCCACCACCCGGGCTGATAGGATGGAACTTGCCGCCACCCCTCGGCGACGCTGGCACGCACGTCGGATAGAATCGCGAGCGGCACCACCATCTCCTGAGGGTTGGCACCACCATGATAGCCACGCTTGCCTGCGCCATAGCGAATCCCTGCGGAACATGCCAAGGTGATGCGGTTGATCCCTGTTGCCTGGTAAACCCGGGAGCCCTCGAACTCCCGCTCGCCTTCAACCACAGCTCCATCGGCGGTCCGGTGGCGGTCACCGCGGTTATCCTTCGCGCTTGGAACCACCTTCGTGCCGAAATCCAGCACATGCCCGTGGTCGCTGGTCATAATCACCAAGCGCTCGGATTCCGAAGCCAGCCGCAACAGATCCCGGAGACCGCGGATCGTGTTCCGGGTCCAGAGAAGGTTGACCTGATCGCCACTGTCCAGATGGTCATCGATGGCGTTGATCACCACCGAGACCACACGGCACTTCCTGTCCGCGATGGCACTACGCACCTTGGAGGCGATGCCGCCCTGGGCATCGTCGGACAGGTCGCCCTTTTTGAATAGCTGAGGCCGCACCTGGCTACCACTCCCGTGAAACAGCAGATCATTCTTCTGAAATTCCCCCTCTTCGGTGCCGTTGGTGCCAGGATCCAACTTGCCAAGGAAAAGCGCACGCCGCGAAATCGCAGTCACCGAGGGCAGGGTCGCCAGCACCGGCCGGGGCAAGGATGCGCCCTCGTGAACCACCTCCGCCCAGTCCTGCCTCAGGATGTCCTGCAGGAGCTGCCGGAAGACCGCCACGCTCATCCCGTCGAGCACGAGCAAGAGCACCGGTTGCTGCTTCGCCACCGGCGCGACCACCGTCTTGAGCACGTCCTCGATCAAGGTGAATCGGTCCGACTGGCTCTCGCTGCGTGTCCAGTCCTGGAGTTCCAGAGCAAAGCTCTCTTCGAAGTGATGCGCGCGCTCCTCGACACGCTTCAGGATGGCGTCGTAGGCCTTCTGAACCTCCGGGGACTCGTCGGTCTCCTTCAAGCAGTTGCGCGCCCAGTCGATGAAGCCTCCATCCTGATGGTAGTCCACGACCATGGCATCGAGACTTTTCCCGTTAGGACTCATCTCGGTGGTCTGAAGCCAGCGGATCAAGCGAGCTGCCATTTCCACCCGCGTCAAGCGTTCGGCATCGGCCTCTCCGAGCAGATGCTTCCGAATCGATGTGATGCCACCGCGCACCTGATCCAATCCTGATGAACTTTTCGCGGCGAGTGCTTCCCGCAGGGCCTGCCCCACTTGTTGATAGCGTTGCTCCAGCCCCACCGGAGAAAGATCCGAGGCCCATGCATTCGCTTTGACGCCCAGCTTGTCCAGCAGCTCGTCCACCCGGTTGAGCAACTGGCGGCGCTTTGAAGTTTCCGAACCGTCCTTCATCTGGGAGAGGATCGTCTCGGACACCCTTGACCAGACCCGGGCACTTTCGGGATCGATTTCCCGGTGTTGGAAGTATCTCTCAAGCCGGCCCCGGGCCGTCTGGTGTTCAGCACTTCGGTGATGCTTGGGATCAAACACGAGTCCCAGAGCCGCACCGATGGGAACCAGATCACCACCGTGATCGGTGTCGATGGCCGCCATCATAAAACGCACCGACTCCCCCTTCGAGCGCGCGAACCAGTCCACGAACGCCGCTTTCAGATCCGCGTTCATTGCGGTGAATTTACGCAGCGTCGTTTCGGATAGAGACCATTCCAGAAAACTTGTCAGGCTTGGGGTTTCGACAGGCTCTCCGATCATGCGGCCCAGC
>JBIPMR010000798.1:0-2768 GCA_044369025.1 Luteolibacter sp. | reverse complement strand
CACGGCCGCGCTGCTGGGCGACGATCCCCGGGTTTTCACCTACTCGATCCACGTCGGCAAAAACTATCCCACGCGGAAAGTCGTCGGCTCGCTGGACATCGAAACGGTGCGCTACGTCGAGGGGGAGATGTATTTGAAACAACTTTTCGCCAGCCTGGCCGGCGCGCTCGACACCTTCGTGCCGGACCTCGTGATCTGGATTTCCGGAGCGGACAACCACCGCAACGACCGCTTCGGCCAAATGCATCTTTCGCTCAAGGACCTCCAGCGCCGCGACGAGATTCTGCTCGGCGCCTTCATCAAAAACCGCATCCCGGTGGCGGTGCTCTACGGCGGCGGTTACAACCGCCAGCCGGAATTCACCGCCAAGTTGCACCGCAACACCGTCGCCACCGCCAAAAGACTCGCGGCCGAGTTCCGCGGGCTTTAGAAAGGATCTAGGCCCGACCGCTCCCCCCCGGGTGCGGTCGGACCTTTCATCCGCCGGCTTTCGCCAATGCAGACAAATCCGATGGGGCTGGATCTTAGATTTCTCCAGCCCGGAGCTTGTTCGCGGCGGCGTGTTTGGAACCGGTAAAGCGGCCAACCACCTTTCGAACAACGACATAGAAGACAGGAACCAGAAAAATCGCAAGCACCGTTCCGGAAATCATCCCGCCGGCCACCCCGGTGCCGATCGCATTCTGGCTGGCCGATCCGGCGCCGGTGCTGAATACCAGCGGCATCACGCCGAGCACGAAGGCCATCGAAGTCATCAGAATCGGCCGCAGGCGCAGTTTGACCGCTTGAAGCACGGATTCGATGAGTCCCCTACCCTCTTTCTGGAGATCCAGCGCGAACTCGATGATCAGGATCGCGTTTTTGGTGGAGAGACCGACCGTTGTCAGCAGTCCGACCTTGAAATAGACATCGTTCGGCAGATCGCGGAAGGAAACCGCCGCCAGCGCGCCGACAATCCCCAACGGCACCACCATGAGCACCGCCACCGGGATCGACCAGCTTTCGTAAAGTGCGGCGAGGCACAGGAAAACGATCAGGATCGAGACCCCGTAGAGCAGCGGCGCCTGGTTGCCGGAAATCCGTTCTTCCAGCGATTGCCCGGACCACTCGAAGCCGAGCCCCGGTGGCAGTTTCGCCATCATGTTTTCCATTTCATCCATCGCGTCCCCCGAGCTCAGGCCGGGGGCGGCGGCTCCCACGATGTTGACCGAGGGCAGGCCGTTGTATCGCTGGAGCTGCGGCGAGCCGAACGACCAATCAATCGTCGTCAGGGCCGACAAGGGGACCATTCCGCCGGATTGGTTGCGCACGTAGACCTTGCCGATGTCTTCCGGTTTCATCCGGAACTCCGCGTCGAGCTGGACGATCACCCGTTGCACGCGCGAGCCGTTGATGAAGTTGTTGACGTAGGCGGAACCGAAGGCGGTTTGCATCGTGCTGTTGATGTCCGCGAGCGAAACGCCGAGCGCGCTGGCCTTGTCCGGGTCGAGCTCGATTTTCATCTGCGCCGCATCCGCCAACCCCTGCGGCCGCACCTGCATCAGCTTGGGATTCTGCGCCGCCATGCCCAGCAGCTGGCCCTTCGCCGCATTCAGCGCCTCATGCCCCACGCCGCCGACGTCCTGAAGCCAGAAATCAAAACCGGACGAGGTGCCGAGCTCGGGGATGGCCGGTGGATTGAGCGGGAACACAAACGCGTCCTTGATGCCGCCGAGGCCCATCATCGCGCGCTGGATCACCGCTTGCACTTTCTGGTCCTTGCCCGGGCGCCCGGACCACGGTTTGAGCCGCACGAACGCCAGCCCGGAATTCTGCGCGCGGCCGGCGAAGCTGAAGCCGGCGACGGTGAAGTAGTGTTCGATTTCCGGTTGTTTTGCAAAATACTCCTCCGCTTTGCGCAGCACCTCGCCGGTGCGCTCGTCGGTCGCGCCCTCCGGCAATTGCATCAAGGTGAGGAAATATCCCTGATCCTCTTCCGGCAGGAACGCGGACGGCATGTTTTGATAAAGCACCACCACCACGCCCACCACACACAGCAGCGCGAGCATGCCGATAAACGTGCGCTTCACCAACACGCCGACCCAACTCTGATAGCGGGCGGTGAAGGCGTCGAACGAGCGGTTGAACCCGCCGAAAAACCCGCGCTTGCCATGGAGATGGCCGGCATCCACCTGCTTCAAAAGCGTCGCACACAGCGCGGGGGTCAACGTCATCGCCAGGAAAATCGAAAACAACATGCACGACACCATCGACATCGTGAACTGCCGATAGATCGTCCCCACCGAGCCGCCGAAGAACGCCATCGGCACGAACACCGCCGTTAGAACCAGCGTGATCCCGATCAACGCTCCGGTGATCTGGCCCATCGCCTTGCGCGTCGCCTCCCGCGGTGGCAGCCCTTCCTCGCTCATGATGCGCTCGACGTTTTCGACCACCACGATCGCGTCATCGACGAGGATGCCGATCGCCAAAACCATGCCGAACATCGTCAGCACGTTGAGCGAGAATCCGAACACCGACATCAACGCGCAGGTCCCTAACAGCGCCACCGGAACCACCAGCGTCGGGATCAGCGTGGCGCGGAAATTCTGCAGGAACAGATACATCACCAGGAACACCAGGACGATCGCCTCGATCAGCGTCTTGATCACTTCCTCGATGGAGATTTTCACGAAGGTGGAGGTATCGAGTGGATAGATCACCTTCACCCCCGGCGGGAAAAATTCCTGCAAGCGCTCCACCTCCTTGCGCACGCCCTCGGCGGTGTC
>JBIPMR010000797.1:0-2772 GCA_044369025.1 Luteolibacter sp. | reverse complement strand
GGGTGCGCCAGGCGGGCTCCAGCGTGAAAAGCGCGTGATACCCCGCCACCGACGGCAAATCGTGCAGCCCCATTTTCAACTGGTTAGGTTGATAGAGAATGTTGAGCAGCCGCAGATCGTCGAGGTCGCGGTATTCATGCTCGCGGGGGCCGGCGATGACGAACACGTCGCCCGCCGTCAGCTCCCACGACTCGCCGCCGGTGACGTGCAGGCACTTCCCGCCCAGCACGATGACCAGCTCGGCGAATTCGTGCGCGTGGGGTTCGAAATGTTCCTGCGGTTCGCGCCGTTCCACGCTGATCGGGAAGCCGTCGGGGTGGAACCACTCGTCAATTTTCAGGATGCGTTTCACTGGCGGCATCGTGCTTGTTTTTGGCAAAACAGTGGAGGTTTTTCTGAGGATTTTCCACGACACTCAGAAACTTCGACCCCGACCCATCATGGCCAAATCCTCAAAATCCATCGCCCAGTCCTACAAACTCGCCCAAGCCCGATACGCCGAACTCGGCGTCGATACCGAAGCCGCCATGGCGAAACTGGCGACCATCCCGATTTCCCTCCACTGCTGGCAGGGCGACGATGTCGGCGGTTTTGAAAACTCCGGCGAGGGACTCAGCGGCGGCATTGCGGTGACCGGAAATTACCCCGGCAAAGCCCGCACGCCCGATGAACTCCGCGCCGACCTCGACAAGGCGCTCTCGCTCATCCCCGGCAAACACCGCCTCAATCTCCACGCCTTCTACGGCGAATTCGGCGGCAAGAAAGTCGATCGCAACGAGATCCGTCCCGAGCATTTCAAAGGCTGGATCGACTGGGCGAAAGCCAACGGCATGGGCATGGATTTCAACCCCACCTGCTTCGCCCATCCGAAAGCCGCCGATGGCTTCACCCTCTCCCATCCCGACAAGGCCATCCGCGGTTTCTGGATCGAACACTGCATCGCTTCCCGGGAAATCGGCGCGGTGATGGGCAAAGCCCTCGGCTCGCCGACCGTCACCAACGTCTGGATCCCCGATGGCTACAAGGACACCCCGGTGGACCGCCTCGCGCCACGCCAGCGTCTATCGAATTCGCTAGACCAAGTGTTCGCGAAAAAACTCAACCCGAAGCACCACCTCGATGCCGTCGAGTGCAAACTTTTCGGCATCGGCAGCGAAAGTTATGTCGTCGGCTCGCATGAATTCTACATGGGTTACGCGATCAAAAACCAGAAGCTGCTCTGCCTCGACGCCGGCCATTTCCATCCGACCGAAGGCATCGCGGACAAACTCAGTTCCGCACTGATGTATGTGCCTGAAATCCTGCTTCACGTCAGCCGCGGCGTGCGCTGGGACAGCGATCACGTCGTCATCCTCGACGACGCGCTGCAATCCATCGCCGCCGAACTGGTGCGCAACCAACTGCTCGCCCGCACCCACATCGGCCTGGATTTCTTCGACGCCAGCATCAACCGCATCGCCGCCTGGACGATCGGCACGCGCAACACCCTCAAGGCGCTGCTGATGGCCTTGTTAGAGCCGGCGCTGCTCCGCCAGTCCGAAGAAGCCGGCGACTTCACCAGCCGCCTCGCGCTGATGGAGGAATCCAAAAGCTTGCCATGGGGCGCGGTTTGGGATGCTTATTGCCAATCGCAGAATGTTCCCGCAGGTGCCGACTGGCTGTCTGAGGTCAAACAGTATGAAACCGCGGTTTTGAGCAAACGCATCTGATCTGAAATCCACCTCATTCCAAAAATCCAACAGACAACATTATGGGAAACGCAATTTTCGGCGTGCTTTTTCACTGGCTCGGCGGCCTCGCCTCGGGAAGCTTCTACGTCCCTTACAAGGGCGTTAAAAAATGGTCCTGGGAAACCTACTGGCTGGTCGGCGGCTTTTTCTCGTGGATCATTTGCCCGCTGTTTCTGGCATCGTTGCTGACGAACGATCCGCTCGGGGTGATCGGTCGCCAGTCGACCTCCACCCTCGGCTGGACCTTCCTCTTCGGCGTGCTCTGGGGCACCGGCGGGCTGACCTTCGGCCTCGCGATGCGCTACCTCGGCATGTCGCTGGGAATGGGCGTGGCGCTCGGATACTGCGCGGCCTTCGGCACGCTGTTGCCACCCATCATCAAGTTGTTTGCTCCTGACATTCCCGTGCCCGAAACGATCACCCAGATCGCCTCGACGATGCCAGGACAGGTCACGCTGTTAGGCGTGTTGGTCTGCCTCATCGGAATCTTCATCGCCGCGCTCGCCGGTGCGACCAAGGAGAAGGAAATGCCGGCCGCCGAGAAACAGAAGAGCGTCGCCGAGTTCAATTTCAAAAAAGGCATTCTCGTCGCGACCTTCTCGGGGGTGATGAGCGCCTGCTTCAGCTTCGGCCTCACCGCCGGAAATCCGATCGGTGACGCCTCCGTCGCCGCCGGCACCGACGTGATTTGGTCGGGCCTGCCGAAATTGATCGTGGTGATGCTCGGTGGTTTCACCACCAACTTCATCTGGTGCGTCGGCCTCAATATCAAAAACCGCACCGGCTACCAATACCTCGCCTCCTACGCCCGCCCGGAACACGCCGGCTTGGTGGCATCCGGTGGCGAGCATGGCGGCGGCACCTCCAGCGCGCATCCGTCCCACAGCCAGAGCGACCTGAAAATCCCGAAGGCGGGTAACTTCTTCTTCTCCGCGCTCGCCGGCACCACCTGGTATTTCCAGTTCTTCTTCTACACCATGGGTGAGACACAGATGGGCAAGTTCGGCTTCGCCTCGTGGACGCTGCACATGGCCAGCATCAT
>JBIPMR010000796.1:0-2773 GCA_044369025.1 Luteolibacter sp. | reverse complement strand
CGACATGGGACTCGGCAAAACCTTCAGCACTCTCATTTTCTTGCGTGAATGGTTCGATCTCTGGCGTGCGACGGTCGGCGGGGAGCCACCAGCCGTGCTCATTGTTGCCCCGCTTTCGCTGCTAGAAAACTGGAAGGCAGAAATCGAGAAAAGCTACGGGGAAGGAAACTCAGTGTTTAGCCGTGTTTTGATCGCGCAATCCGATGGGGAATTGAATCGGGTGCGTCGTCGCCCAGGAAGCCGCGACAAAGCGGTTCCGGGGGAAGTGTTGGAATACGGACTCGGCTTCGGTGACGGGACCGAGCGAAGCCTCGACCTTCCAGGTAGCTGCGTGCTGACAACTTATCAAACGCTGCGCGATTACCGTTTCTCGTTTGCCAAGGCCGATTGGAGCGCAGCGATTTTCGATGAGGCCCAAAACATTAAAAATCCGAATGCTCTTCAGACTATCGCAGCCAAGTCCCTTAAGGCGCTATTTAGGCTGACGCTTACTGGCACACCGGTTGAGAATCATCTCGGTGACTTCTGGTCGATTCTCGATACTTCTGAGCCTGGTCCGCTTGGCTCGTTCGTTGAGTTTCGCAAGAACTGGATTACACCAATGATTCGTCAGCCCGAAAACATGGGCGAAATCGGCTTGCGGCTACGTGCCCATGTTGGCGAATTGATGATGCGGCGAATGAAGGAGGATGAGCTGACTGGTTTGCCCAAGAAAAGTGGCCACAATCAAGCTGTCCCCGTGGAGTTGACTGCCGAGCAAGTGATAGCATACGACGCCATCGTGGCCAGTGCGCAAGGCGAAGATCCTACTGCAGAGGCCAGCCCCGTGCGCCAGAACCGGCAACTCGCAGCGCTTTGGCAGCTTCGACAAGTTTCGCTACATCCTGACCTGCTTGCGGGCGGCACCATTGGTACTGCCATCAACCAACGGGAGTCTCGCGGGATGCTTGAGCGTTCCGGCAAATTAGCCTGGCTTTTGCGGAGGCTGGATGAGATCAAGCCGCTCGGGGAAAAGGTGCTGGTCTTTTGCGTACAAAAGAAACTTCAAGAGGCTCTAGCGCGTCACCTCGCGCTGATTCACGGCATCAATGTGCCGATCATTAACGGCGATACAAAAGCCACGTCGCGCCATGATCCAGAGGAAACGCGACTCGGTTTGATCGAGCAATTTAGCCGAAGGGACGGATTCGGCATCTGTATCCTTTCCCCGATTGCTGCGGGAGCGGGTCTAAACATCGTCGCGGCAAATCACGTTATTCACCTTGAGCGTCACTGGAATCCTGCGAAGGAAGACCAAGCCACAGATCGCGCTTATCGAATCGGCCAGACGCGCGCAGTGACGGTGTATCTGCCAGCCGCCCGCCATCCAAATCCAGAGCGGCGGTCATTCGATGACGTGCTGCATGGTCTGATTGAGAAGAAGCGCGGACTCCAAGGTGCGCTCGGTCTGGTTCCTCCCCAATCCGTCACGGATTCGGAACTTATCGCGAGTGTCCTCGCTCCCTCTGCCACGTCCGTGCCGCATGCCCCACTCGATATTACTGCGGTGCTGCGTCTTTCGTGGAGATTGTTCGAGGCTTTGATTGCAGTCCTTTACGAACGAGATGCCGAACGCGTGATCCTGACGCCGGGCGGTAGCGATCACGGTTGCGATGTCGTAGTGCTCGGCTGGGGCGCGGACAGGAAAAACGTTCTCATACAGTGCAAGGCTACGTCGCTTAAAGAATTGAACAGCGAAGTGGCCGTGCGAGAAGTTGAGGGAGCTCGGCCGTTTTACGAAAACGCATTGGGTATTTCGTTCAGTCAACGCAGCCTGCACACCACCGCCCGCCGAGTTAGCAAACGCACGCTTCAAGCCGCGAAAATATGTGGAGTCTCAGTGCTTGATCGCTCCTGGCTTTCCACGGAACTAGCAAAAGCCCACATTCCTTTGGCGGCTTTATTGGCCAAGGATTCCAGCCGCGAGCGAGTGAATTAAGAAGACTGCCGTGTTCGTCGAAACGCATCCAGATTGAATCGCGGTCGCCGCCGAGGGCGTTGAGGGGCATCGGGATGTCCGGCGAGTTGCGTTGGCGATCCTGGACACGTTCCCAGTACTCACGGAAGCGGGAGGCGATGGGCCGTCATATTTCAACCAACCGTCCGAAATGTCGCCGGATTCGATCAGGTCGATGACGGAGAATAGCATCAGCGGCTTGTGCGGGGGCCGTGCCGCGATCCGTCGTGCGGGCGACGTTGAGGTTGCGAGTTTGTCGAGCCAGAGGGCGCAATCTTGTGTGATGAGATGGAGGTGAATCAGTTGCTCTCTATCAAAATCACCGCATGGCCGAAATCGGCGTCTACCGAGGAGGAATGGGTGCCAAGCCAATCCCTAAAACCCCCTTTTCCCCGCCCTCCGGACCGGCCCAACGGCTGTTTCAGTGAAAGAGCCGCTGGTCGGATTTGAACCGACGACCTGCTCATTACGAATTTGCCGCGGGCCTTTTCAGCATAATGGCTGCCGGTCTCGCTCTCGCCACCGGACACCTTGCGGACGCTTTCGTTTCGGGCGCGGCCGGCTTGCGTCAGAGTTCAGTGACGGTGAGGATCGATCCGCCTCGCATGATCGTGGCGTTTACCCCGCTGGCGTTTTGCGCCCATTCGAGGGACAGATTGCCGGACGCTGACAGAACGCCGGTGTAGGCGACGCCAACGATGGCGCGGTTTTGGTTGTAGCCACCAGACGCCGCGAGCTGGAAATAGCGCACGCTCCCGCTGGTGCTTTGGTTGATTG
>JBIPMR010000108.1:0-8557 GCA_044369025.1 Luteolibacter sp. | reverse complement strand
CACATCAAGGTGCATCCAGTCCGCCCCGGCGCGGATCGCGCGGCTGACTTCGGCTCCGATCTGGGAAAAATCCGCCGCCAGCAGCGACGGGGCGATCACCCGGTCCATGAAATTTTTAGGAATCACAGGGCCGATACGAACCACGATCGGCCCGACATGACAGGAAAAATTTCCGCCGCGGCTGAAACATCGTGCGGAAACCCGGGCCATCCGTTACCTAGCGGGCGTGGACGACGAAGGACCGATCATTGATTTGCACAGCGACATTTATTTCATGGGCCAGGCGCTGCGCGAGGCGCGCAAGGCGTATGCGGCGGGTGAAGTGCCGATCGGCGCGGTGGTGGTGCGCGAGGGCCGGATCATTTCCCGCGCGTGGAACCAGGTGGAAACGCTCAAGGACGCCACCGCCCACGCGGAAATGCTGGCGTTGACGTCGGCGCAGGAATCGATTGGCGATTGGCGGCTGGAAAAGTGCACGCTTTACGTGACCAAGGAGCCTTGTCCGATGTGTGCCGGCGCGATCGTGCATTGCCGGCCGGAGCGCGTGGTTTTCGGCTGCCCGGATCCCAAAGCGGGCGCGGCGGGGGGGTGGATCAATCTGTTGGAGGCGAATCCGCCGCTCAATCATCGCTGCGATGTGACGGCGGGCGTGCTGGGCGAGGAATGCCTGTTTGTGATCCAGAGTTTTTTCAGGGAGGCGCGGGAGCGGAAGAAATTTGAAAGGCTTGCGGCTCCTGACGCTGAGTGATCTTAGATTATAGAATAGGATGCCTCGGAGAACGTCCGAAAGTTCTTCTTTCAAGGAGCGGCGGTCTCCGAACCGCCGCCGCCCATGGAAAGCCAATGAGTGGGGCTTTCGCTCATTCGTTGTCATTTCATGGGCTAGAGCGGATCGGAGTCCGCTCCTCCTTGGTTTTGGGAATGATGACGCCGCGCAGGCGGATGTCGTTTCCGAGTTGGAGGAAATCGATTTCCGTCAAGTGCAGCGACTCCGCGAGGCCCGCGCCGCCGAGCGCGGGGGACGGTCCGCCGCAGAGCAGCGGCGCGTAATAAACGACGGCCTCATCGACCAGGCCCGCTTCTAACATCGCTGCGGAAAAAACGCCGCCGGCCTCGATCATCACGGTGAGAACGCCTTGCTCGCGGGCGAGGTTGCGCAGGATTTCCGCGAGGTCACCGCGCGGGCGGATGAGGGTGCGCTCCATGGATTCGTCGAGCGACAAGGTTTCCGGGCGGTCCGAAACGATGACGCGCCACGGCTGTGGGCGGCCGGCTAACAGCTCCGGCACGCGGATGGTTAGAGCGGGGCGGTCGCGGCGCACGGTTTCGCCGCTGGTGAGGATGGCGTCCACGGTGGCGCGGAGTTTCTGGACGTCGGCGCGGGCGGGTCCGCCGGTGAGCCACTGGCCTTCGCCGGGCGGGCGGGTGATGCGGCCGTCGAGGCTCATCGCGGTTTTCCAGATCACCCAGGGCAGTCCGGTCGCGCGCACTTTGAAAAACGGGCGCAGGATTTTCTCGGCCTCCTCGCGGCAGACGCCGGAGGAAACCTCGATGCCGGCGGCGGTTAGAAGGGCGTCGGCGCGGCCGGCGTGATCCGGGTTGCGGTCCACGCAGGCGTAAACCACGCGGGCGATGCCGGCGTCGATCAGGCCTTGCGTGCAGGGTGGCGTGCGGCCGTGGGTGGAGCAGGGTTCGAGGGTGATGTAAATGGTGGAGCCGCGGATGTCTTTGCCCGCGGCATCTGCCAGAGCCTCGCGTTCGGCGTGCGGTTGGCCGGCAGCGCGGTGGTGGCCTTTGCCTAACAAGACGCCGTGCTTCACGATCACGGCCCCGACCGGCGGGTTGGGCGCGGTTTTGCCGACGCCTTTGCGCGCTTCGTCGAGAGCGAGGTTCATCCATTCCTCGTCACTCATGCTTCGGGGGCGGGCGGGGTTTCGGGCGCGGGTGCCATCTGAATCTGGATCGGCTTGTCGGTGGTGAGGTGCATCTCGCGCTGCGGATAGGGGACGCCGATGCCTGCGTCGGTGAAGCGTTTTTCGATCATCAGGCGCAGGTCGCTGGCGACGATCATGGCATTGGTGCCCTTGCCGAGTTCCACCCAGAAATAGAGGCTGAAAATGAGCGCGCTGTCGCCGAAGTCGTCGAAGGTGGCGAAGGGTTCGGGAGTTTTCAGGACCAAGCCGTGGCGCGCGGCGGATTCCGTGAGGACGGCCATTACCGTCTGCGGCGAAGTGCCGTAGGCGACGCCGACGCGGAGGCTGCGGCGGACTTTGGAGCTGGTGAGCGTCCAGTTGGTCACGCGGTTTTCGAGAAACGCAGAGTTGGGAATCATGGTTTCGACGTCGTCGGCGCCGCGGATGACCGAGGAGCGCGTGTTGACCTCGGTGACGGTGCCGATGATGCCGTCCACATCGAGGATGTCGCCGACGCGCACCTTGCGCTCGACGAGCACGATGATGCCGCTGATGAAGTTTTTGATCAGCGTCTGCATGCCGAAGCCGAGACCGATGGCGAGCGCGCCGCCGAAGAACGCAAAGACCGTTAGAGGGATTTTCAGAAACGACAGCGTGCCGAGGGCGAGGAACACGCCGACGACAATCATCCCCCAGGTGCGCAGCGTCCGCGCCTGGGAATCGGCCAGATGGCCGCGGGAAATCAGGCTGGCTTCGATGCGGTTGGCGATTTTCGAGGAAATCCAATAACCGATCACGAAGAACAACAACGCCCGCAGCAAGGTGCCGAGCGTGACCGGGATCTTGCCGGTGATGGTCTGGCCATCGACCTCCACCTTGTTTTCATAGGACATCACCTCGATGCCCCAGAATTTTTTAACGCCCTCCCAGGTGTTCGAGGCCAGGGTGGAGAGGCGCTGCCCGAATTTTTGTTCGGCGGGCTCCGGCGTGTATTCGGTCACCCAGCGTTTCACCAGCTTGCGCTGGGCGACCACCGCCTGTGCGATGCGCTGGATCATGGCGAGCTGCTCGCTCTTCGCGACGCGCTTTTCGTTCAGCAGGGCGAAACGCGGATCGTCGGTGGTGATGCTGGCGATGCGGGATTCCAGTTTTCCGAGTTCGGCGGTGGCGCTGGAAATCTCGTTGTCCGCGACGTTTTCCCAAGCACGGAGCCGGTCCAACAGCAGTTCGAGGATGGCAAGCGCCGCCGCGCGTTTTTCCTCATCGGCCGCATCGAGGATGGCCTTGCGGTCCTGATAGGCCTTGAAATTGATGTTCTCCAGCTGGATCAGGCTTTCCAGTTCCTCGATGACCGATTGCAGGGCATCGACGCGGCTTTCGGCGACTTCGAGGCGGAATTTGGCGAGTTCCACGGCATCCGCGGCGGGGGCTTCCGGAGGGATGGCTGTTAGGGAGTCCAAGGTGGCTTGCGCCTGATTGCGCGCGGCCATGGCGGTCTTGAGGCGCTTGGCGGCGGCGTCGATTTCCTTCTGCGCCGCCTTTTTGCGTTCCTCGGCGATTTTTCCAAGCTTGGCGAGGTCCTCATCGCTGAAACGGGAGCTGGCCTTGGCGACCGCCACCTTGCGGTCGATCAGCGCGAGATCGAGGGTGGCGGCGGCCACCCGATCTTTCAGTCCCGCCAGCAGACCCTGCATCATGCCGGAGCGGGCGGCATGCACCCGGGCTTTGGCGCGGGCGGCATCCATGCGCCACTTGGCCGCATCGCGGTTGCCATCGTCGGCATTCTGAACGGCGAGGATCATCCGACTCACGTTGTCCTCGGCCGATTTGGCTTCGGCCACCAAGCCGGAGAGCAGCCGCTCATAGTTGGCGAGGGAGGATTTGGAAGAGGTTAGATTCGCGCGGATGGCATCGCGCTCGTTGAGCAACTCATCGACCATCAGCAGCGGATAGGGCGGCTCTTCGACGAAGCCGGTCCACGCGGCGTCATTGGCGCGGGCACGCTCGAGCTCCTTGTGCGCATCGGCGACGGAGTTGATGTTTTTGATCGAGCGCGTGACGCTGAGGACCATTTGCTCGAGATCCCGCAGCCGCTCGCCGAGTTCCGCCGGGGTGATGCCGGCCGGCAAGCCCGCGACGGCCCCGGGGGCCTCCAGACGGACCAGGGTGTCGCGCGCTTCCTGCAGCCATTGCTCGAGCCGCTTGCGGGCGTCTTCGGGTTTTTCGGCAATCGCGGCGGCGACGGTTTCCTGGGGGGCGACCGCCTTTTTCAGAGCATCGATCTGGCCGTGGACGGCGGGGGGGAATCCTGCGGCGAGGGTGCAAGCGATGGCGATCCAGCGCCGCGCGTTGGATTTCAGGAGGGGAAACTTCATGGAATGGATGGAATTACTCGGGCTTGGCGAGCGGCTTGCCGGCCTTTTCGCAAGCGAGGATGCCGCCGTCGATCTGGCGGACGTTGGCGAATCCGAGTTTGACGAGGGCGGCGGCGGCTTCCGCACTGCGGCGGCCGCTGCGGCAGTAAACCAGCAGCGGCTTGCTGGAATCGAGTTCTTTTGCCGCGCGGGTGGCGAAATCTTTGTCCGTCCACGGAATCAACACCGCCTTGGCGAGGTGGCCGGTGGCGAATTCCTGTTTAGTCCGCACATCCAGGATCCGCGTGGCCGGCGTGGCGGCCAGCCAGGTGGCCGCCGCTTCGGGGGTGATGGTCACGGGCTCGACCTCGGGCGCGGCGGTCAGACAGTCGGTGACCAGGGCGAATGCGATGGCGAGTGTTCTCATCGCAGCGACAGTGGTCCGGGATCGGGATTCGATCAAGTCGCAGGAAACGACATCCACCGTCCCGTGTGCCATTTCCGCGGTTCGCCGAAATTTGCGGTTTGCAAGTCGGCGTTCCCGGCTTTCAATCCGGCCTCGACCCATGAGCCATCCTACCTTCCGCATTGCTATCGGAGCCGACCACGGCGCCGTCGATTTGAAAAACGCTGTTGTCGCCCATCTGAAAGCGGTCGGCCATGAGGTCGAAGACTTCGGCACCCACGGCAACGGATCCGTCGATTACTCGGATTACGCCAATCTGGTGGCCCGCAATGTGGCCGATGGCAGCTATGATTTCGGCATCCTGGCCTGCACCTCCGGCGTCGGCATGAGCATCGCGGCGAACCGCCACCGCCACGTCCGCGCCGCCAGCGTGCGCTCCGTCGAGGAGGCGGTGACGACCCGCATGCACAACGATTCCAACGTGCTCTGCCTCAGCGGAAAATTCACCGACGCGCCGACCGCCATCGCGATGGCCGACGTTTTCCTCGCCACCGCCTTCGAAGGTGGCCGTCACGAGACCCGGGTTTGCAAATCCTCCGGCAGCCGCATCGCCGAGACCGACCCGGCGATTTATGCCGCGATCACTGCCGAGGAACACCGCCAGCGCAACAACATCGAGTTGATCGCTTCGGAGAATTTCACCTCGCCCGCCGTGATGGAAGCGCAGGGATCGGTGCTCACCAACAAGTATGCCGAGGGCTACCCCGGCAAGCGCTGGTATGGCGGATGCGAAAACGTGGATGTCGTCGAGCAACTCGCGATCGAACGCGCGAAGGAGCTGTTCGGAGCCGAACACGCCAACGTCCAACCGCACTCCGGCTCACAGGCGAACACCGCCGTTTATTTCTCCGTGCTCAAGCCCGGCGATAAAATCTTCACGATGGACCTCGCCCACGGCGGCCACCTCACGCACGGTCACAAGGCGAATTTCTCCGGCCGTTTTTACGCGGTCACCCATTACGGCGTTTCGCCGGACGACGAGCGTATCAACTACGACGAACTCGAAAAAACCGCCCGCGAGCTCAAACCCGCCCTCATCACCGTCGGCGCCTCCGCCTACTCGCGCATCATCGACTTCGAGCGCATGGGCAAACTCGCCCGCGAGGTCGGCGCCTATTTGTTTGTCGATATGGCGCACATCGCCGGTCTCGTCGCCGCTGGCGTGCACCCGAGCCCGTTCCCGCATGCGGATTTCGTCACCTCCACCACCCACAAATCCCTGCGCGGCCCGCGCGGCGGCATCATTTTGTGCAAAGAAGAATTCGCGAAAAAAATCGACTCGCAAGTCTTCCCCGGCATCCAGGGCGGACCGCTGATGCACGTCATCGCCGCCAAGGCGATCTGCTTCGGCGAAGCGCTCAAGCCCGAGTTCAAGGAATACTCCGCACAGGTCATCAAAAACGCGCAAGCCATCGCCGCCCGCCTCACCCATCACGGCTTCCGCATCTGCTCCGGCGGCACTGATAACCACGTCATGCTGGTGGACCTCCGCAACAAGCACCTCAACGGCACCGACGCCTCGCACGCGCTCGACGAAGCCGGCATCACCGTCAACAAAAACGGCATTCCCTTCGACACTGGCAGCCCGATGAAACCCAGCGGCATCCGCATCGGCACCCCCGCCATCACCACCCGCGGGATGAAGGAAAAGGACGTCGCGCAAGTGGCGGATTTCATCGCCGAAGCCCTCGCGGATCACACCAACGAGAACAAACTCCACGCCATCCGCGAGCGGGTCTTTGCGTTCAATCGCCAGTTTCCGCTGCCGTGGTAAAACTCGGATCAACTGATTTGGCAGTAGCTCCTCGTTAGAGATCAAGCTAAGCAAAGCCCTAAAATTTGTTAGATCCCGTAATAATCCAGAATCGCCTCAGCTCTCCTGAAGGCCTGTGCGAATTGTTTCTCAACGAATGTGGCTGGAGCGGGACCTCAGAAAACATTGCCAGGTTCACAGATGCGATAGATTCTCTGGAGCCGTCATTGCGCGAAAAAACAGTGCTCGCCCTGAGCAGCCGCTCTGGGGAATATCTGGAGAACCAACGCGGCGTCACTTCCATGGGTGGCTATTTCCTCCAATTAAGTCCGGAAGAATGGGTCGAGCTCATCACTGGAGAACAGGACGGCAAGCCCCGGCGCAATTTGGAGTATGCCTGCTTCTTTGCCCGGCATGCCAAGGAAAAGTTATTGGAAATCCTCCCGGACATACAGGGGCAGGCGGGTTTTTACCAAGGAGTTTTCTACGGAGATGTCGTCGCAATCCGGCTCTATCACCAGGGGCTGATGGAGGCCGAATCCACGGCGATTTCCTCGATTCAGAGCATCACCAGCGAGTTCAAAAGATTTCTGGTATGGCGCGACTTGTGCGAAGTGGATTTCGAGCGGCACAAGGAAGATGCTCGGCTTGCGGCCTACGAAAGCCTGGCCGGCTCACCACGAGAAAACAATTGGCACGTTCCCGCGCGATGGCTTGCGGAAAATTTTCCGGACGAAGCATTGCCCAAGTTGGCGGAAATGATCCGCAATTCGGAGAATGATTCACGCTCCTTCGCCAACTGGCCAATGGTCGCTCATGAGGTTTTAGTCAGCTTGGGCACGAGAGCCAATTCCATTCTGGAAGCCTGCGCGGACACCACCTGCAGTGGATTGGTTCGGTCTGGAGTCATGGGTGCGATCCGCGGTGGATATCGTCCCCCGAATGCCACGATTTCAAACATGCTGCGTAGATTGTTGAAGGTGGATGACGTCCGGGAGAGAGCGAACACCGCCGAGCTCATCGGCATATGGAATCCAGAAGAATTTGTCGAGGAATTGGAGGGTCTGGCAACGACCGCATCCGCCCCGGAAGAAATGCAGACCGCTCGCATGGTGTTGGCTCGGCACGAGGGAACAAAACGTGGCCTCTCGGGACCGAATCTCGACAGTTTCATTCTTGCCAGATTGATCGCGAATACCCCTCTTGAGACATATGAATCATTGCTGGAAAGCGCCTTGAAACCGTGTTTGCACCTGCGAACCCGCAGGACAAAGACCCCACCGAAAGCGGGCGAAAGCAAAGTGGGCGGCATTCCAAGTCTCCCGGTTGGCGTGGACTGGCCACGCACAGCCTACGGAACTCCAATGGTCTTCATCGCGCGGATCTCCGTTCAGGATATTCGTCTTGTGGATCCGGATTTCAAAAGATCGCTGCTCTTTTTCGCGGATTGGGAACAGATGCAAGCAGGCGTTGTTCCGGTGGAAGAGGGTGTGGATTGTCTTGCGGCTCTCGTTCCCGATGATTTGATGGCAAGACTCACCGAGTGCGCATTGGGTATTCAGATGAACAATTGCTTGCCGCAACGTGATGACGATGACGCATTAAAATTCCTTGGCCTTGATGCGGTTTCGCACAAGCACCACGAACTCTTCCGCGAGGTGCTACTTCAATTCGAAGGGCGGGAACCTTGTGAACGGACGGCGGTTCACCGCATGTTCGGCTACCCAAGGTTTACCCAGGCGAGTCCCATTCCCTCCCACGACCCGGGTCAACCGGATGAGTGGATGTCCATCTTGAGCATGGAGACCGACGAAGCAGCCGAACTCTATTTCAACGACACAGGCACGATGACCTTCTCCATCCGCCGGGTGGATTGGGAAAACCTGGACTTTGGCAGCGTGCAGCTCTGGGTGGACTACATGTGATCTGGTTGCGGCGGCGGCCTGCTTGCTGTTGTTTCTTCTGCCGCGCGGGAAGCGTGCGGCGGCTTGAGGAGTCGGGACCTTTTTGTCCCGTGTTCGGGTGGGGATGAAGAGGAGGACAACAAGCCCCCCTGCCTCAGTCTTCCAGG
>JBIPMR010000107.1:0-8558 GCA_044369025.1 Luteolibacter sp. | reverse complement strand
ATCATCCGTGATGTGCCCGGCCTGCTCATGATAAATCCTCGAGGTGAAGGCAAGAAGCAGCATGCCAACGAGGAACGCGGCCATCCGCAGCGCGATGCTCGGCCAAATGCCTGTCCCGGAAATCACGCCCAGCGGCTCTTCGAACAACATCCTGTCATGGGTCGCGAGCATGGCCAAACCGAGTAGGGATAGTAAGAGCGCGATCCCGACGCCCGCCAGCTCCAGCCGCTTCAGCCGCCCCATGCGCATTCCAGACGCAAGGAGGGTAACCAGTGCCACGACCAAACAGATGTATCCGAGGACCCGCGGATCCGGCAGGATGGATGCGGCAATCAAGCCTGATAGAACAATCAATATCGTTCCGGCCGATATCAGTTGGATCGCGAGAAAAGTGTGGGCGCCGGGATTCAGGCGATCCCGTTTCATCCCCGATGACGGCCTGCGGGCGGATACGGCGGCGAGAATACCCACCGCGTTGATCAGTCCCAACAGGAACACGATGGGAGTGAATAACGGTTGGGCCACAAGCTTGAGCAGAGGCTCGCCCGCGCCATCTTTGGGTTTCATCAAGTGGAGGTGGGTCCCCGCACCGACCTCCCAGATGCCCGCTCCCTTTTCACCAGAGAGGCTCCATTTGACGGCAGGCCCGGCATCGAGGACTCCCTGGACGGCGCGCACGAGCGCAACTTGATAGCAATCCCGCATCGGCGGAAGTTCCCAACGGGTGCGGGCGCCGGAGGGCCCGCCATTTGAGGTCGTCGGGAAATCAAGGCCCTCTCCCGACGAGATGACCAGATTCCGGGCGAAAGACACATGGTTCTTGTTGAGAAAGACGCTGTCCAGATCGGTGGTGAAAAAAACCACGGACGGCAGTTCCGGTTGCACCGCCTGAAGGACCAGGATCTTGTCATACACATCGCTCCCCAGCACCCCGACCGCAACGATCTCGGTGCCGGTATGGCGGTTGGCTTTGAGCTTGGAGGCCAAACGCCTCAGGTAATCGTACTGGCTCGTGCCGAATCCGTCCTCACGATTTCGCGAGTCCCGGGTGGTGGAGGCCGCTGCCGGTTTGGGGCCCGACGAGGCCGGAGTTGATTTCGACTTTTGATTCTCGGCGAGCCCGTCCAGTCCGCGCAGATAGCTATAAACCTCGATTTGCGCGTCGTCCTTCATGTGCTTGTCGAAGAGGCGGGCCAGATTGTGACCGTAGGCACCGTCAGACTCGGTGAAGATGACGATCCGGGATTTCTTCTCACTGCGCGCCTCACCCGGTCCTGATAGGTGGAGCGCGGGGATCCTCAATTTGAGCTCACCCGCGAGGCGTTCGACGAGCTTGTCGTCGTTCACCACGGCTTGCAGGGCGGGGAACGGAACCGGAGGCGTCAGCCACGAAGGATCGGGTGGAATGGTCGCTTTGACGAAAAGCACTTGATCTCCCGGGTGAGCCTCGGCCCCCGCATTCCAGTCTGGATTCTGTAAAAAGGATTTGAACCGGTCGCTGCTGCCATGGTGCAGCACCACGATTTTCCGGTTGTCTTGGAGTTTCAGGGCTTCGGGGATGCGGGCGTTTCCGACGGCTTGCCGCACTTTCGCAATGGTGTCGAACGCACCTTCGGAACGGTTCAACTGCTGGGGCGACCAGCAGACATAGACCCGGCGGGGATGGATCGGGTTTCGATCCGGCGAATCCGGCGGCAGGATGAATGGATCCGAATAGCCCGCCAAGATGGACTTGCCGCTCTCGCCCCCGGCGGGATCGGGCAAGGCGATCTCGGCGAGCAGCGAATCCAGGAGCGGTTGGTAACCAACCGTCGCCAGGTAGGAAATAATCGCATAGCGGGCGCGGATCCGGGATTCGATGGCTTCGGGATTGGGCCGCTCGTCCACCACGTTCCAGAGAATGAGATCGTAGGAATCAGGATCGGAAATTCGTTCGCTGGAAGCGCGGACATTGCCGGAACCCAGCATCTGTCTCTGCATTTGCATCTGCATCTGGACCGGCGATTCCGGCTGGAGCGGCACCCCCGCGTCGGAAACCGGTGCGGGCCGGGTGGGGACGGTGGCTGTGACCTCCTGCTTGGGCGCTATCGACTGGTAATTGGCCAGCGGATCTTCCCACAGCCGTGCGTAACGGGTGCCGGTGGCAGGATCCGAGACCTGGCCACCGGTCCCCGGAGGCCGGGCGCTCTCAAGCTGGGATTGTTGGAGATACGCCCCGGTCAGGACCAGGATCACCGCCACAAGCTGCGACCCGAATACCAAGACTTTGTTGATGCCTTCGTCCATCGGCTGGGATTCTTGAATGGGGGGCGCTCCTCACGGATTGCGGGGATGGAAACAAGAATCTCATGGATTCCACCAGAAGCGGATGGTGGGATCAAGCGAGTGGATCAACCAAAATCGGAACTCAGGTTAGCAGGAGCGAAATAGTTGCATGGGTGGATGATGGCCGCCCGTCGGGATGGTCGGAAGCTGGGAAACGAAGAGTTGGGCACCACGAATCCGGCGAATCTGACGAATCTTGGATTCTTGGTGAGCGCGTCCCTCTGCCCAAGGACGCCACCACCCTCAAAGCCGGAGCCGCAAAACCACCCCCGGCACCTGCGGCGAAGGCTTCCCCGCTTGGGCTCATCGATGTGACTGAACAAACTTCTTTTTCCTATCTGCCCCTCAAGGATGCGCAATGGGACGACGCTACCAACATCTTCCCCGAGCTATTCCGCTCCAGCATCGGCGCGATCAATCCCGACGCCACGGCCGACGACATCGACCGGCTTCTTCAGGAAATCACGCTCCTCCTCGAGAACGAGGACCTCGGCAAAGCATTCTACGAACGCCTTACCAAGACTACCGGACTCAAGGCGATCGTCCGGTTCCTCGAAGCCGGCATCCGCAAGGACATCAAGTCCACCAGCGCCATCCACAACCATTCCGGCCGGCCCGAGATCACCGTCGTCAACATCCAGAAATTCCGGGACGACCCCGACGTCGTCCGCGCGTCCGACTACAACATCCATCTCCAGCGCGTCTATTTCCTCGACGAAGTCCACCGCAGCTACAATCCCAGCGGCAGCTTCCTCGCCAATCTCAACGAGTCCGACACCCAGTCCCGCATCGCTTGTGGCGACGCCACCATCGGCGCCATGGTCATCTGTGATTCCGCCGCCCAAGCGAAAATGATGGCGGAAATCTTTGCCGCAAAATACGCCCGCCGGCCCCCGCCCGTCGCCGTCGAGGAGCCAACCACGAACTCCCTCAAAGTCGCCGAAGATCCGGTTCCCTACGTCTTCACTCCGCGCCCCGCCAGCTCCGTCCAGACCCACGCCCTCAAGACCGAGGCCGACGCCCGCATCTCCCAAAACGCCCAGCTCCTCGCCAATCCCGCCTACGCCGAAAAAATGATGGCCCGCCTCATCATCGAGCAGCTCAAAAACCAGCACATATTCAAAGTCACTTCCGACGATTATCCGAGGTCGATTACCTACTCCACACTTCAAAGCTGTCTTGAACATTTCAAAATGATGGCAGATCTGCGAAAGGCGACCATGGGCCATATCACGCGGGAGCACCTCGAACAAAGTCGGATCGCAATCCCGCCCAAGGAATGGATGCGGTGGGAGCGGATGGTGGTGGCGAGGTGGGAGAGTGGGGGAGAGGGGGAGATTTAAGATTCAGGCGACGATGCCTTGGAAGAGGATCGCGAGGGGGGTGACGCCTTTTTCGCGGGCGGACTGGACGTCGAGCATGCCGTCGAAGTAGGCGGCGGGGACCTGGGCCAGCAGGTCGCCGGCGTCGCGCAGGGATTCGGCGTAGGGGCGCTGGAGGGGAATGTAGGTGGTTTCGAGGGGAACCAGCGCGCCGTCCTCGACGGCGCTGCGGATGGCGGATAGATGGTAGTCCTCGGCGAACATCCAGGGTTCCTTGACCTTGCCGTCGTTTCGGCCCGGGGTGAGGAGGTGTTTTTCGGAGGGGGGAACCGCGAGGACGCGGCGGAGCAGGCCGCCGGCTCCGGCGGATCGTTTGGTGAGGTCCGCGGGTTTGGCGGGCTCGACCGCTTCGGCGTGCTGCATGAGGTTGGCGAGGCCGGCGATGAATTCCAACCTCGCCGCGCTGCTGGTCCAGAATCCGGCGAAGGCATGGCCACGAGTTAGAAAAATAACCGGCAGGATCCCGACATGCTCCCAGCAGGCGGCTAACATCAGGGCGAGTTCGATGCAGGTGCCGCGTTTGGCGCGGAAAACTTCCTCCGGGGTGCGCAGGCGCTGGGAGGCTTTGGTGTAGGTCGGCGGCGGGTTGACGTAGTCGAGGCGGTAGGTGTGCTGCAGCGCGGACCAGATGGCCCGCGTCTGCATGATGACGGCGCGGGTGGATTCCTGCTGGTAGCCGTCGAATCCGCCCTGCGGCTCGTCACGCAGCGCGCGCAGATAGGGTTGTGCGGTGGTGATCACCTCGCGCACCGACGGATCGCGGGGGAAAATGAACGAGGGCAGCAGGTGGCGGCCGGTTTCATCGTCGCGCCATTCGTCGCAGGGCAGCAGTTTGATGGACTGCATTTTGTGGAAAATCTGCTCCTGTCCGCATTTGATGGTGACTTCGACGGTGCCGAGGATGGTCTCGCCCCGCTGGCGCAGCAGTTGCGAGCCTAACGGCAGGATCATGCTGTCTGCGAGGTCGTGCTGGTGGCTCGTTTCAAACGGCTTCCTCAGGCAGTAGCGGCATGCCGCCGGGCGATCCAGCCCGGTGTCCAGGCTCACGGCGATTTCCAGCGGGTGTTGCAACCGGCCTTCCTTGATCTTGGTGATGACGAAGGTTTTGAACAAGCCGCCCTTGCTGTTGTGCAGGACGGAATAGTTGAGGGTTTCCTCGAGCTCGCAGGTGACGGGCAGCGCCGCCTCGATCTCGGCGTCCGGGATGATCAGCTGGTCGGTCTCTTTCTTGTCCGTGGTCCGGGCGGCCGACCGGGCGGCGACGGCCGGCGCCCCGACCAGGCTTTCCGCGGACCACAGGACGATGGCACCGAGCTGGCCGGGATCGGGCTGCAGGTTGTTGGCCGCCAAGCCCGCCTGCAAGGCCCCCAGCACATCGGTCCCGCTGCGCAGCGACTGATAGAATGCGCCGAAAAACACCGGCAGGCTGGATTCCATCACCATCCCCTGGAAGCCGATCGCGAATCGGACGCCCTTGGCGACCGTCAGCGGGGCCAGCCGTTTGCCGGTGTAGCAGGCGCTGTAAACCACCAGCTCAGGATCGATGGCCGACACCGCTTCCGCGATTTGTTCGTTCGTGACCTCGTGGCCGGAGGAGACATGGCCCTCGGAGGTATCGAAATACTCCAACACCAGGTGCAGGCGCTGCGGATTCTTGACGAAGGATTTTTCCCGGATCTCGCCGAGCGTGGAGACATTCGCCAGAGGCACGATCTCCGCCAGCGCCTCTTGGATGGACGCGTGCTCGGCATCATAGTGGTAGCCCAGTTTCGCCGCCGCGTCGGTGACGGCGAAGATGGTGCCGGTTCGTTTGGCGGACGGCCCACGCGGACTTTTCGTGCCTTTGAGATAGCGCACCACCGTGATGGGATGGTCGCCATTCTTGAGGCGCTCTTCCTTGGTGGCCAGGGCAAGGAGTTGTTCCCACGGGAAAACCCGCGCGGCCCAGCCGATGGACTCGTTTTCCCAGGGCAGCTCCACCTGCACGACGCCGCTGACGGCGACGGAGCGGATGAAGGCATCCACCGCGGCGGGTTCGGCCAGTCCGGTGCGGGCGAGTTCGTGCAAGGCGTCGTGTCCGCGCCTGCGCCAGGACTCCGCTTCGGAGGTTGCGTCGAGCTGACGGCCCCGGTCGGAGGAGAGCAAGCGGGTCCACGCCAGGGCTTTCGGATAGAGCACGTTGTCGAGCGCCTTCGCGGTCAAGACCGCCCCGCCGGGCCCGCGGAGGACGATTTCATACCCTTTTCCCTCCGACATTCCATGGTGGCCGGTGGATTTGCGGGTCGCGCGGCGATCGTTGGCGGCGGATCCTGTCAGTGTGGGTTTGCGGGCCATGGCGGGGGACGGTTAGTATTGTCTGGCGGCGAGGAATTTCCCCCAGCCGCCCTGGGCGAAATCCAGTTTGCCATATAAAGGCGAGACCTTGCCACCCGGCAGATAGATCGAGATGCCTTGGGAACTTTTCACGTCCTGATGCGGGGCGCTGTTGGCGAAAACGCAGGCCGCGACCGCCGCCGCCACCTCCTCGCAGAGGATCGCGCCGGTGGGCAGCAGGGCGGCGAGTTTCTGGCAGAAATCACTCAGATCCACATAATCCTCCGTGTCGTAGCGCTGGGCCTTCCTGCTGGCGCGGTCCACCGCGCTGATGACGGCATCGTCCTCGTAGGCGAAACCCTTGGTGAGAAAAACCCCGAGGTCGTCCGCCGCCTCCCTCACCCGGCCCAGCAGTGCGAGATCGAGCGCCGACTGCGTGACCACCTCGCCGGGCGGATAGGATTTCACGAACTCCGTCACGATCGTCCGGCACAGTGTCCGCCCGTCCATATCGGAGTCGGCCTTGAGCACCTTCAGGATACGGTCGTAGGGCCAGCCCTGGCCGGGCTCCAACTCCTGCGAGCCGCAGAAGAACACGGCCGCGTCCTGCACCTGCACGCCGACTTCGATCATGCTCATCAGGCAGGCGTCCATGCCGATGACATCGAACTTCCGCCCCAGTTTCGCGGTGACTCCGAGGAAGACGTTTTTCATTTCCACGCTGTCGAGAAAGTCCTGGGCCTCGTCATCGAAAGCGATGGCGCGCCGCTGCGCATCGGTTCCCGCGAACTGGAACGCGGTCATGAAAAACGAGCCGCGGTTGCGACTGCGGGCGGACCCGCGGTTCACCGACCACTGGCGCGGCAGCCGGAGGGCGTCGCCCGCCGGAGCTGCCGTGGCTTCGGGAGGATTCAGCCCCCGGCGGCGGGCTTCGGCATAGATATCGCGGTCGTCCCAACCGGAGCCGTGGTTCCAGAGCACGGCCATGCTGCGCTTCGCCGGATAGGTGGTGAGGCCCCATTCGAGAAAATCCTGTAAAACCGCGGGATCGCCGGTGTTGGTCTCGCCGAGTTCGGTGACGACATCCTCCTCCAGCAGGGTGCCGTGGCGCAGCCGATAGCGGCAGGTCGGAGCGCCGGGAGTGGCGGTGTCCCGTTGGGCGATGAAATGCAGGTGATTGCTGGAACCGACCTTTTTCATTTCAAACAGGTCGGCGCGGCCGAAGTGGTCGAGGTCGTTGTCGCCGGCGATGTAAACGAGGATGGTCCAGTCCGCCTTCACCGCAACCGGGGCGGCGGCTTTCTTCGCAGCGGATTTTTTGGCGGGTGCCTTTTTGGCGGTGGCTTTTTTCGCGGGTTTAGCAGGCATGGGAGTGTGGGTTTCCTTTGAGTATCGGGGTTAAATCGCCTCTTCCACGAGTTTTGCCTCCGCGTCGCGGCGGCGGCGCAGGCCGAGGGTGTCGGGCCAGAGGCGTTTCATGGAAAGGATGCTGGCGGCGATGCTGCGGAGTTTCTCCTCCGTCGGCAAAGTGGTGGAAGCGACGGCATCCCGCACCTCGCGCATTTCCCGTCGGCGGTCGCCTTGCATGGCGGCTCCGCGATTGAAGACGAGCGAAACGAGCGCACCCTGCGCGTCCGGGTGGAGGAGGGTCATGCGGGGAAAGGCCTTGCCGGTGGTGTGCTTGAACTTGGGCAGTGTGGCCTTGACGAAGACCGCGTCGGCGGCGGCGACCTGGATGCGGATGTCGGAAAATTGCGCGGCGAGGTTTTTCGCGGCGCTGCCGGTTTTGCCGATGGCTTTGGCGAGGCGCTTGATCTGGTCGGCGGTGAGGTGGTTTTCCCAGTCGCTCCTGAACTCGTCGGCCGAGACAAATCCAAGGTCATAGCCGCGGCCGAGTGAGATGCCGGAGGAATTGCCCGGCCACTTGGCCGGTTGATCCATGCCTTCGAAACGGATGATCATCTGCAAGGCTTTTTCACTCACCGTGACGTCCGAATTCGACGGGGCGGTGATCACCGGATCGGTGACCGCGACGGCCTCCGCGGTGAGCAGGCCGGAGTGGATGAAACCGTCGAGTTCGCGGCCGTGGAGCACGGTTGTCACTTCCCACCACAGAGGTTTGTTAGATGGAGCGGTTTTCCGCAGCAAATGTCCCGCCGGCAGGGAGGCGAGCACGGTCGCGGCGGTGAGCACGGCGGGCTCCGTGCGCAGGTTCGTTCCATCCTGCTTCACCCGGTACAAGTCTCCGGTGATGGCAACTGCGCCATCTCCGCCGCGGCGGCCGCGCTTCACCGCCGGGGCGGGCAGGGCTTCGAGAAACTCGCGCGGCACCACGCCTGTTAGTCCGGGGCCCGCGTCGAGGGTTTTCACGGTGATGCCGCCCGCGGCGGCCCCGGTGTCGTCCGCGCGGACAATCTGGCCGAACTCCAATACCGCCTCGCCGTCGGCGGTGGGAATCACCAGCGGATCGGCGTTCGCGCGGAAATACCCCGGTGTGGCGGTGGCGGCGGAACGGGATTTTGCGGCCCGGGTCCCGGC
>JBIPMR010000795.1:0-2777 GCA_044369025.1 Luteolibacter sp. | reverse complement strand
CCTGAAAGTGACCGACCGCGGCCGCATGCTCGGCTGGCTCGTCGGCCAAGGCCAGAACATCGAGACGGACGCCGTGCGCCGGCATCTGGATGAGATTTGCGCCGAGTGCGGGATCGAGCGCGACGGGCTGGAGCTGTTCCACTGGTTTCCCAAAGGCATGGAGGGCGTGGACCTGCACGTCTTCGCCGAGGCGCTGGTGGCCATCGCGCATCTCCACTACCTGAGCGACCTCAAGCCGCGCACGCTGGACATCCCGGACGAGACTCTGCAACAGGTGTTCAAGGACCACGGCGTGATCGCGCTGCCCGGCACCACGCTGGACGGCCGCACCCGCAAGAAGGTGAGGCTGGATTACTACATCGCCGAGGAAAGCCCGATCGCCTTCCAGATCATCCGCCGCCACGGCCGGATTCTCGGGACCATGGAGCAATGGGGCTGGCGCTGGAACGACCTCCGCGCCGCACACCCGGCTCTCCGCCCCGCCATGATCTACGATCCCCACCACCAGAAGATCGACGCCGACAGCCGCGCCATCGGCGAGGAGGTCTGCGCGCTGTTCTGCTCGTATGAGGAGACGGACCGGATTCACGAGTTTCTGGGAGGGACGAACTGAAAACGCCATGTCCTATCACCACGCCGCCGCCCGAATCCGCGAGATTGTCAAAGCCCTGTGGGACGTGGTCGCACAACAGCCATGGCCAGAGTTTCGAGGAGATTGTGTCGATTTTCCGAAATTTCACGATACGCTGACCACCGAAAGGAGGACACCCTGAATACCAATCATTACCAACTCCGTCTTGAAGGACTCACCGAAGCGCAGGGCCAGATCAAGGCCCAGGCGCTCCAGCGGGTGCTCGGTGCCTTGCTCAAAACCGCGGAACGCTGCACTCGTCTGTTGGCGACCGGTGAGGGCCACTCAAAAGGGGGCAAACCGGCTTGGCTGGAGCGGACGGTGGATTTCACGATCACCGGCCTGACGCCGGGTTCGACGATTCTGGAGATCGATGCGCCGCTCATCTCGGAGGTGGCGGCGGATGCGTTTGAGCAGAGGGATTTCTGGCGCGAGACACCGGAAGCCGGAGACAGCGCCCTCGATCTCGCCGCGCTGGCGATTCAGGAAGTGGAACGGGGCGGCGACTCCGGGGAGCGCTACGACGCCGCCGTGCTGGAAGCCGTGATGGAGTTCAAAAAGGCCACCCGCGAGGAAGGCGTCCGGTTTCAGTTGATCCCGCAAGGAAAGGCCCGGGGCCGGTTTGAATTGACGGATGCGACCTACGCGAAAGCTGCGGAACGGCGTGCCCAGCTCCCCGAGCCCCGTGCTTTCATCGTCCACGGCAAGCTGGATGAGATCCGCCACAGCGGCGGCCGGTTCCGGCTGTTGCTGGACAACGGGCTGCAATTGCTCGGGCGGCTGCATGCCGAGTTTCTGAGCGGTGAATCCCTGCGCCCGCTCTGGGGGCACTCCGCCACCGTGCAGGGCGTGGTGCATTTCAAGCTGAACGGGCAGCCGCGCTTCATCGAGGCCCGCAAGATCAGCCCGCCCGCCGTGGGTGACGAGATTTTCTCCAGCCTGCCGATGGTTCCGGCCCGGTTGTCGCAAGACTCGCTTTTCCCTGAGATCGCCACCCGCAGCAAGGACTCGGATCCCATGGGACTCTGGGGTGCCTGGCCGGGTGAGGAGCCCATTGAGGAATTGCTGGCGATGCTCGATTGATCTCACGGCCTGCCCCCCATGAAACGCTACCTCCTCGATACCAATCTGCTGCTCGGCTTCACCCGGAGCGCGGACTGGGCGCAGTGGGCTTACAAGGAGTTCGATCTGGGCGCGGAGACGACGATGGTTTTCACCTCCGTCATCTGCCGGGGCGAGCTTCTCGCGCTCGCCGAGAAAAACGGCTGGGGCGAGGCCAAGCGGAAAAGCCCGGTGGAGGTGCTAAACCGGTTCCCGACGGTGGACTTGAACAAGGATGCGATTCTGAACCAATACGCCGCTCTGGATACCTGGACGCACGGCCGCAAGCTCGTGGACACCAAGCGGCCTGACCCTCCGAAACCGGCGATGAGCATGAAGCAGAATGATCTGTGGATCGCCGCGACCGCAGTGGCCACCGGGGCCACGCTCGTGACGACGGACAAGGACTTCGATCACCTGAATGGTCTCTGGCTGGAGCGGGTGCTGGTGGATCAATCCGCAAAACTTTCCTGATGCCTTCCAACACCAAAGAAAACGCCCTCGAAGCCTGCATCGAACGCCACCTCACCGGCGGCACGAGTGGCGCTACCTCCGATAACGGCAAACTCCAGGAGGATCCCGCCGTCTATCAAACGAGCAAGGGCGCGGGCTATCTGCGCGGCAAGTCCACGGATTTCAATTCCGAGTTCGCCATCGACGAAGGGAAATTCTGGCAGTTTCTCGAAGCCACCCAGGCGGCGGAACTCGCGAAGCTGCATTACAAGCCGGATTGGAAACGGCAGATTCTCGAGCGGCTGCACCGCAAGCTGAAGAAGGACGGCATCCTCGCCGTGCTGAAAAAGGGGCTGGATGTGGACAACGCGCATTTCGATTTGCTCTATCGTCTGCCCTACAACGATCTGAACCCGGACGTCACCGCCAAGTTCGAGTCCAACGTCTTCTCGGTCACCCGGCAGGTGTATTTCTCCGGCGTCGACCGCAAGTCGGTGGACATGGTGGTTTTCCTCAACGGCCTGCCGCTCGCCACGCTGGAACTCAAGAACCCGTGGACCGGCCAGAACGTCAACCAAGCGAAGAAGCAATA
>JBIPMR010000106.1:0-8559 GCA_044369025.1 Luteolibacter sp. | reverse complement strand
TTTCTGCGGTTCGCCGTGGGGAGGATGAGGTGATGACCTTGATTTCATGGCTGATGGTCGGTTTGGGCAGGGCCAAGGGAGGATGGCCGTCTCGGCTGTCTTGGTTAGTGGTGGATCTTTAGTGCTCCAGAACGGCCTTTCCGAACAGGCAGCCGACGGTGCCGCCGGAGATGGCGCGCAAGACATCGGCTTCGTTGTCGGAAAGGGCGGAGTGGCTATCTGTTGCGGGTTATGGGTATCCTGATTCACCCAGGGTCTTGCAGGCTGGTGGCTTGGGCCTCCTCGCGGGCCCGGTGACCTCTAGGCGGGCGAAGTTTGTAGTGCCGGCGGGAGGGGTTATTTGACGACCTTGAGGCGGAGGAAGAGCTTGCCAGCCACCGCGTTGCTGTTGGACACGGTGACGGTCATGTCATCGGGCAGCGCGCCGTTTTCGTTGACGAGGACAGGTGTCACGTCGGTCCAGCTGCCGAGATCGGTGCTCCATTGACCGACCTGGATGGTGGCGGGAGCCTCGGACTCATCGTTGCGCTTGTAGCTGAGGACCTGATCGGCCCCCACGGTGGTCTGGGTGGGCAGGATGGCTTGCGAGGAAACGACCGGGTTGCCGCCGCCGAGGGTGAACTCGAGCAGGTTGCTGATGCCGTCATTGTCGGGATCGGCATTGGGTAGCTTGGACGCGGCATCCGGGAGCAAGGCGTTGGGCGTGAAGCTCTCGATCCAAGCGGTGTAGGGATCGGCGACTACGACGGTCAGGGTGCCGGTGCCGGTGATTTTTGGATCGGTATTGGGAGCACCCGAGGTGGAAGATCCCCAGATTCCTGCGGCCTTCGCAACTCCGCTGATGGTGAGGGCTGCAACGGTGTCGGTGCCTGTGTAGTTGAGGTCAAGGATCGCCGAGGCGGCTGTTCCGATGACGACGCCGGAACTGTCGGCCAACGAGGTATTGGTGGTTCCGTTCCCGAGTCTGAGAGTGCCGGCGTTGACGGTGGTGGTCCCGGTGTAGCTGTTCGCTCCGGAGAGAACCAGCTTGCCGACGCCAGTTTTGGTGAGGCCTGTCGCAGCAGTGCTGCTGGAAAGTATGCCAGAAAACTCCACCGTCTTGCCCGCCACCGAGACGCCCACGCCGCTGTTGATGGTGCGGGTCGCGGCGCCCAAGTCAGCGGGACCCGTAAGGATGAGGGATTTCTCAGTGGCAATGTTCGGGAAGGTGGGATCGCCACTAAAAATGATGGCATTGCCCACGGTGACGTCCGCACTTATGGTTGCGCGCATCCGGGCACCAACAGCGAACGTCAGCGGGCCGGTGCCGAATGGCCCGCTGGTCAGCGTGCCGCTGGTGGGGGTGGAGTTGACATTCGGCACGACGGAGCCGGTGCTGGTCATGGCGTTCAACGTTGAACCGCCGCTATGGGTCTTCTGCCCGCTGGCGGTGATATTTCCGGTGCCGCTGCCACTATAGGCGATTGTTCCCTGCCCGCTCCAGAGGGCGCCGTCAGTGATACTGCCGGCACTTGAGGTCGTGAAAGTGACCGTCTTACCATTTGCGATGGTGTTGCCGCTGTTGTTGACGGTCAGGGTGCCGGTGCCGAATTGGTTGTTTAGGAACGTCACGTCGTCATTCGCCGTGATGAGGCCGGAATAAATTGTGGCAACTGCGGCGCTAAGACCGATGGTCTTGGTTCCAACAGAGCCCGCGCGGACGGTGATGTCGTTGGCCAAAGTCAAAGCAGAGCCAAGTTGCAATGTGGCCGTGGCGCTGCCGCTCGTGTCGCCCAATTGGATGGTGCCGGATCCCGCAGCGGAGGCGCTCGTGGACAAGTTCACCGTGCCAGCCGCAACCGTAAGGCCGCCGGTGAAGGTGTTCGCGCCGGAGAGGGTGAGCGTGCTGGCACCGATCTTGGTGAGTGATCCAGATGAACCGCTGATTACACCAGCAAAACTGGTGTTGGTGGCGGCGTCGCCCACGGTGAGGTTCTTCGCTCCGAGCACCACATTGGAACTGGCCACACCGGTGAGGGATCCGATGGTTTCACCGGTGGTGACACCGGAGATATCAAAGGTGCCGGCGGCGGCGCTGACGTTCACGGCGCCGGTGTCGAGAAGGATATTGCTGCCACCGGTGAGGGCCAGGGTGCCTTGATCGATGGCGGTCGTGCCGGTGTAAGTGTCTGCTGCGGAAAGGATCAAACTTCCTGGGCCGGTTTTGGTGAGGTCCCATGCGCCGGAAATCGTGCCGTTGGCCGCGAGGGTGCGGCCTGCGACGACATTCCACGGCTGGTTCTGCCCGAGAATCACCGGGTTATTCAGCGTGAGATTCACGGTGGCGGCCGACATGTCGATGCCCCCGCTGCCGAGCGTGAGGGTTTGGGTGCCGTTGAAGGTGAGTGGTCCGGCAGGGTCGTTCACGATGAGCCCGCCCCAACTCAGATCGGCACCCAAGGTCATCGTGCCAGCGAGCGAGGTGGCATTCCACGTCACGGTGTCGGGGTCCACGGGCACAAAGGCACCGGTCCACGCGGTGGCGAGATTGAGCGTGCTGCCGGTGGCGGCCTTGATGGCGGCGTCGGTCGGGTCGACGGTCAGAATGAGTTGCGGACGATTGGCGACAGTCGCGTCTTCCCGCGAAGCATAGTTGACGATGCCATTGGCGCCGTAGGCGCCCGTGGAGAGGATACTGAGGGAAAGTTTGTCATCGCCGAGCAAGGTATCCACGACCTGCGGGGTGACGGTGAACTCCACGGGTTGACCGTTGACCGGCAGCCACTGGGCAAAAAGTTTTCCGGCGGCGGGCTTGTTGGTGAAGTTGATCGTGGTTTCGCCCCAGGTATCGTCGCTGACGAAGGCTGCGTAGTTTTCGTTGCCGGCCTGGCCGACCGTGGTTCCGGCGAGTCTCACTTTGGCCTGCATGATTTTCCCGGTGACGCCGCTGAGGTCCCAGCGGAGAAACGTCTCGTGATCGAAGTCAGCGCTCGCGTCATCCTTCGTGATCAAAGTCGTTGCGGTTCCGTATTCGGTGTTGGCATTGACTCCACCCATGACATAGGCATCCGCGACCGGGTTGAGGATGATGGTCTGGGTGGCGGGCTGCGATTTCTGCACCTGCAAATTCAGCACGACGAAGTCCACCGCGCAGTTGGTGCCGAGGGCAATATTGAGCCGACCATCGGCGAGCAAAGAAGGCGATACCTCCATGGTGCGCACAGTCGGCGCGGTGGTGGAAATGGGCGTCCAGTCGAGGCTGGCGAAGCTCTGCGGGCTGGTGCTGCTGTCGAGCCAGATGTTGTCCGCAGCGGCACTGCCGACGGCGCGCAGGCTCACGGTGAGTGAGGCCGCGACGACGGTGTCACCGGGGGCCAGGGGAAAATCCAGGGTGCATGCGATGTAGCGACTGCCTGCGAGGTAGTCGAATTTCGCAAACGCCGGCAGGCCGTCGAGTGCCTCCACTTGGGCGAGCCAGGTGGCATCGCAGTTCACCGGGTCCCCGAAGGTGGTGCTGGCGAGCTGGTCCACATCGCCTAGCCAATCTTCGCGGAACTCCGAGCCTGACCATTTCATCCGCTGCTGGAGCTGTCCGTAGTAAAGGCTGCGTGGATACACGGCCTTGCCCGTGCCCGAGGGGCCGCTGCTTTCGTAGGTGCCTGCCGGGTCGGCTCCTATTGGGTAGTTACTGGTGGAACCAATGGTACCGATGGACCCGACCAGCCAGTTGCGCGCGGTGGGCGGATTGCGGACGCGAAAGGAATCCGCCTCGCAATTCCACACCGTCATATAAGCGCCAGTCCAGCCGTGGCCGGTGCCGAGGTTGCCGCGGTTCTCCACGTTGAGCGCGTTACCATTGATGGTGATATCATCGAACAATCCGCCGACCGACCAGCGGTGGTGCGGTCCGCTGTCGGCATACACCGTGTCCGCAGTGCAGTGAACAAACACGTTCGGTCCTGGCACCGACGAGCCAAAGACGAAGTCATGCCGGCCTTTCCGCGCGTAGTTGTTCACGAAGAGGCAGCATTGCCCGCCATTGTTGTTGAAGGAATAGCGGCGGCCACCGTCAATGACCGAGATGGGGTCAAGGCATTGCGAATCCGCCACCGTCAGCCACTTCGCGCCATCGCTGATGCTGACCGCGGAATAGCCGAAATACTGCGCGGTGATATTGCGCACCCAGCCGTTCTGGACCTTCCCCATGCTGATGAAAGTCCACCCGTGGGCCTCGTCGGTGGAGATGGCATAGTCGGAGAATCCGTAGATGTCTTCAATGCCCACCTGCTGGAGGCGGCCGCTCCAGGTGTAGCGCCAGATTTGTCCGCCGCCATAGACCGACTCGAAAGTTTGCGGCAACGGGATATCCACGGTGATCCAGTTTCCGTCGATCCGGGTGATGGTGCGGTCGAAATCGAGGTCTTTCGAGCCAGCCGTCCAGGGGTAGGCGGCAGGATCGCCACTCGCTGCTCCGAGTTGATCCATGTCGATATCCGCGATCCAGTTGGCCGTGCTCGGGCGGTTCACGATGACGGTGTGCCCCACGGCAAGACCGCTGGTGCTGTCCACCTCAAAGGTCCGTGTGCCCGCAGGCACGAGCTTCTGCGTGAGGTTGCGTGTCGTATTGGCCACCGTGCTGCGACTGGTGGAGTTGGTTGCTGAAATGAGCGTGTATTGCCGCGCATCCGTCGCCCGCAGCCGGGTGCCGCTCGTGGAGGAATCACCCGCGCCCTTCAGCACTACGCCACTTGCTTGGATGGTGACGGTGGTGGCGAGCTGATACTCACCCGCATTCAGATAGACCACGCCGCGCCAGCCGTTCGCATCCGGCGTCATCGCCTCCACGGAATCAATCGCCGCCTGGATCAGCGCCGTGTCGTCGCCGGTGCCGGGGCTGACATACACCCAGCGGCTCTGCGGGATGAGCGCCGTGACATTCGGCAATGGCTCGGTACCGCCGCGATAGCCGCATTGGGAAAAATCCGTGATGCGTTGCCCGCGGGAGTCGAGTTGGTAGAGAAGATTCCCCGACGCAGAGGGATACACCCACGCGCTATTGGGTGCCTGACCGGCTGCCGGGAATGCGGTCAACGCAACAAGAAACAGGAGTGCTAGGTTGCGGGTGTGGTGGCTCATTAATATCGTGAATACAACTCGCCTCGAAGCAGGACAATTACAAGTCTGCAAATCGATTTTGGGGTGGGCGAATTTTGAATTTTTCCCCGAAGGGCGGTAGTTTAGCTGCATTTTGAGATGATCGGATGATGTTTGGTGCCGCCTTGGTCCTCAAAGGGGGAAAGGAGTTCCAAATGCGTTATCGATTTACTTTAAGTTCAAAGCGATGCGGTGTCGGCTGGCTGAGTTTGCGAATCTCGGCAACGGCTGCCGCCAACTCGGCTCGCAGTTCGGACTCGTGCGGCTTCAATTCGAAATATTGTCGGTGTTGCGAGGCGATCCATGGATTCTGGGTGCTGGCAATTCGCGCATTTAGCTTTGCCGCTATTTGTGCCGTGTCTGCCAGTTCGCTTGCGTCAGGTGACACACTGTATTCGCTGTAGGCAATCGTCCGCAGTTTGGCGGAGACTTCCCACTTTTTGCGTGCCGCCGTTAGCACGGCCAGCGACTGCCGCGATTGCGGCGTGTTCATGTCCACCGCGAGATTCACGCCTTCCGTCAGTTCGTCAGCCGTGAAGCTGCGGATCACTTGACCGTCGATGCTCAATTCATGATTGCCCGCAGCAAGCCCGCGAATCAACAGAGTCTCTTGGTTCAAATTCCGGGTGAAGGCAACATAGCCGAGTGCCGGCATGGCGGACTCCTCGACGGGAAATGGCAGCGCGGCTTCAAGGCAGGTGAACGAGACAGAATCCGTCTGCACGGTCAGATTCGTCACGACGCAATTTTCCAACTGCTCGACTTTGCCTGCCGCCGCATCAATCGTGATGCGAGACACGACTGCCGGCAGTTTCTGCGCATTGAGAAATTCGTAAGCCATCACCAGATGCCCCGGTGCTAACGGATGCGTGCGATCCGGGCCGACAATGGTGAAGTGCGGGTCATTCTTCTGCTGTTCTCGGTTGATCTGCGCCAGCGGCGTATTAAAATCCACGGTCGGCACATGATATTCGTCGGCGATGGCCTGCACCCGTTCGGCAAGCTTCGCCAGTTTCGCGCCTTTACCAGGACTGTTTGCCTTCGGTATATCCGCGGTGTCATCGAAGATGGAAGGCTTGATGAGAATCACCTTCGCTCCGGAATCGAGCAGCAAGCCCGTGAGCTTGCGCATCGCCTGCTCATAAGATTCCAGGTCTTTGTTCGCGTCATTCATGCCAAACATCACCGAGACAACGGTCGGTTTGGCGTCGAGACAATCCCATTTCAGTCGTTGCAACGCGCGAGGCGCAGTATCGCCCGCCATGCCGCAATTGATCACGTCGAGGAACTGCGCGGGGAAGCGCGTGAGATAGAACAACTCAACATATCTATGATATGACCCGGACTGGGTAATACTGTCGCCCAGCACGCCCCACCGCTCGTCCGCTTGAAACTGTGGTGCGTCAATCGCGGAGCAAACGTCAACTGCAAGCAAAGCCGCTAGCGCGAACAAACTGATGATGTTCTTTCTCATGCGGAATCTTTATTGGAGTGAATGGAGTTTCAGGATCTGTTGTCCTTGGGCGTCTTCTTGTATTCCAGCTTTCCATTTGCACCGATCGCGACCCACTGTCGATCGAGGACCGGGGTATTAATTTGATCCGCGGAGTATGCGGCCATCTGGGCCAGCAGCAGTGCGGGGAGAATAGTAGATATGATCTTGGTCATCTGGTTATGATTTCCTTCGTGAATCGGTCAAGTGGGTCTGGGAGGCTTTCTGTTCTGGTGGGGCAGCCTTTTGCACCATGGGTGGGACGCTCCGCCACCATTTCAGTTAGCAGTTGCACAGGCGCGCAACGGTGGCAGGTTCGGCAGTGGTTTCATGGGTTTAGTTGGCGGGAGCAATCGGGAACTGGACGTTGGTACTGATCTTGCCGTTTTTGAGATAGCCATCTGCGGCACCGAACAGATAGGTGGGTTCGTTGTTTTCAAAAAGAACGAAGGGGCGCTCAATCCGGGACTTGCTTATGCTTCCGTCATCGAGAGGATAAGTATCTCCGAGGACTTTCGCGTGGTTAGAGGGCTTCCAGTTGAGTCCGTCTTCGGATTGGAACATGCAGAGTCCTCCCTTGGCACCGCTGAAGGTGCCCACCACGTCGCGGGCGACGGAATAGTAGCGGTTGCCATATTTCGGGCTGAACCAGATAAATGGGTCTTCGCAAAGCATCCACTCCTTACCGGTCTTTTCCGCTTCGAAGATCTTGCCGGGAGTTTTCACGTAGGGTCCTTCCGGAGTCTTGGCGATGGCCGCGCCAAAGCGGACCTTGCCGCCCATCTCCTTGCCTTCGAGGTATTCGACGGCTTTGTAAATCACCAGAACGCCGCCATCGGGCCTCATGCAGGCGGCGGGATTGGTGGTGCAGAGTGAATCGAAGGATTTCTTGTCGTCGGTGATGTCCACGATCGGGTGGACGAGTCGCTTCCATGGCCCTGCGGGATTCTCCGCGACGGCGAGGCCGACGCGTTGATGGTTGCGGTGGTTTGGATAGCTTTTGCCGTCGCCATAATTGCCCATGTAATAGAGGTAGTATTTGCCGTTATGGAAGAACGCGTTGGAATTGTGGGTGACGTCCGCATCCCAGTATTTCGTCCCGGTGGCGGAATTGATACCGCGCGGGGGCAATGCGACATTGACGTGCTGATAGGGACCGGACGGTTTGTCCGAAACGGCGTAGGCAATCTCCGAATGAATGGCCCAGCCTGGAGCAAATCCGACTTTCACGGGCCAACGTGAATAGAAGAGGTGGTATTTCCCGTCAGGACCTTTGACTGGCGCACCACACCAGACGAAGTAACCTTCTTCGGCGAAACGATTGACGGCCGGCAGAGGTTGAATCCGTGCGCCGAGATCGAGATCCTGGGCATGAAGTATTGACGTTAGAGCGAGCAGTAAATTAAGTGCGGTAGGCATCATCATGATATTTGGGCTCAGGGTTTGATTGTGGCGTGACGACCCAGGTATCCATAGCCGTGAGAAGCTATGTTTGCAGGAATTTGCTTTCTGCGGGAGGCCCCTGAAAGAGCCAATGGGTCGGACCGGAGGGCGGGGAAATGGGAGTTGGTTGCGCAATGAGGTCTCACGAGGCTCGATTGGAAAATTGCAGTGGGTGGGGCTCACGGGAGCAGAAATCACGTTGCCACCCCGTGCGCTCAGCATTAATTCAACGCGAACCGCAATCGCAAGAACCGCGCGATTGCTAGGAATTTGCTTTTGGGGTGAAGGTCGTTGAAATAGCCGGTAGCTGGACCGGAAGCGGGGAAAATCGCTGAAATGGTTTTACCAATTCACTTTCAGGCTGCCCGCCGTGTAGCGGGCTTTCATTTTTGCCTTAGGAATCCATTCTGAATGTCCATCAAGGAACATGACGTTCACTCCGAGGGCTTCTCCATTATTCATGATCGCGGCGACGCGGGGCGCTCCGGCGT